>JANWHF010000297.1 GCA_025450555.1 Tepidisphaeraceae bacterium
AGCAAAGATTTGAAAAGGCGGATGATACCCTGACGCCAGTGCGAGGAACAATCTAAATCCTGTCTTCATCCCACGAGGGGTGCTTCTGCAGGTGCCTTTAAAGTTCGGCGCTTGATCGGTTAAAGCTTTTCACTAAGGTGCTCGCCACAACGTTTGGAGTCATCAATCCCCGACAATGCCGGAGATCATTCGTCAATTCACCAATGAAGTTCTCAACGGTGGAGACATCGACGACGCCGGAAGGTTCGTGATGCATTGGATCAGTTCTTGGCGCTGTACTACAGCGCAGGCGAGGCAAAGCTCGCCCTGGACCTGATTCACAGGCGATCGCCGCTGTTCTTTGTCGCGGTTCGTCGCGCGCTAGGGCAGCTTGTTTGTTTCGGAAGACCGATACGCGCGGACGATTTGGATGCGAGGATCCCAATTCCGTCCTGGAATAATGAATTGACGGGTATTCCAGCTTCGCGAATTCTAGACAACCGACGCATTGCTCTACAATTGCATCTGACAGGCGAAAGACCGGATCGGGGCGCGCCTGATCAACGAATCAGGCCGAAACGCAGGAGCTGAAGAAATGAATGCGCGCTTTACTCTGGTTGGACCTAAGGATGCCGAACGGGCGGAAAAGAATGATCTAACTCTCGGAGAGCTATTGGGAGCAATCGAAGCTTTGGACGGGCAAGGGCATACAGGACTGCTCCTCCGGCCGACAGAGCCCACGCAACCATATCTAGGTATCGCGGGGGGGACATGAAGGCCTGTACGTTGTATTCATCGCCATTGACGGCGAATTTGCGAAGCACGTCGTGAATCCGAACATTCCCAAAGGCACCGACGATTTAAGAATCAGGTGCGGCGGCCAGATGAGCGACATGGACCTTCATTTCCTGGTCAGCAAGGAACAAGCGATCAAAGCGGCGGAGTTTTATTTCGCTCATTGCAGCGCCTGCTCTGATTTGGCTTGGGAAGAAACGTGGGTGACGCTTGCGGTGCTTATTCGAAGCGGCGGCTTTTCCGTCCAGTTAGAAAGTAGACGCGATGCCTCGGTTTGGACACCAGAACGGCTTCGACACGGTCACGATGATCACGGGGCCATCGCACGTATTCCTCGGCATCCGCTTTTCAGATGACCCACTGGCGTCCATGCAATTGATCAAGCGGCCGCGCGTCGGCTGGTGTGCTCACGAGCCGCTGGACGAGAAGAGGATTGCCGAATCGATTCTGGCTGGAGTTGCGGCCGCCAATGCAAAATTTGGGACGAAGCTGAGCGTCGCGCAGGCGTTCTATGTCGAGAACGATTCATCGCAATACGATCTGTTTGCGAAGTGCGCGTTCCTTCTCGCCTCTAAGCGATCGAAGCCTTCGTAATAACTGCAATTGGAGGCGGTGATCGACCGAAACGAAGATGACACATTGACATTCCTCCATGTCACAATCGAAAATGCGCGCGACATGGGGTTAAGTGGCTTTCAATAATGACGTTATGTACGAAAGCAGTTGAAAATGACCTACTCGCCGCGCGCGTCATTTTGTGTCCTCTTGTGTCGTGCGACGAGATGACGGACGGTGTACTGACGTGGCCGAGCCAACTCATTCGACGGGGGGGCGGAGCCGCTACTCCTTCACCGCGATCCAAAGCTTATTTTCGGCTTGATGAAAGCTTTGGAAGCTTTCGTCGAGATGCTTGATGAGTTTCTCGATCTGGGCCTTGTCGGCATTCGGGTCGGACATCGCATCGCGCAGGGCGGCGGCGGCGTCGCTCAGGCTGCCTGCGCCTTCGGCGAATTGCCGGGCGGTATCATACAAATTGAGATTGGCCATCTCGCCCGGCTCGGGCTTGTAGAGCAGCCGCCAGGGGCTTCGGCGGACTTCGATGCTGGTGGCCTTGAGGTTGTCGCTGGTGGCTTTGAGCGAGGTGACGATCGACTCGAGCTTGCCGCGGTTTCCGGTGATGACCGAGCGCAGCGTGGCGCTCATATCCTTCGCATTGGTCGCCGTCGTCTGAACATCCTGTAAGGCGGCGCGAGCTGAATCGACCGCGCCGTTCACTTTCGTCAGCGCGGTATTGACCTGGTCCAGAATATTCGGCAGCTTGTCGCGCACCGAGGCGGTGGCCTGATTGAGGTTGTGGATCGTGCCACGGAAATCGGTCTTGCTGTCGCCGACCAGGTCGCGCACCTGCACCATCATCTCGCCCGCGTGATCGGCTACGCCATCATATTTCTGGACGATCGGATCAATCTTGCGGTCCACATGCTGCACGAGCGTGGTGGCGGAATTGGCCGTCTGTTTAAAGGCGACGACCGTGTCGTTGACCTTCGGCAGCGTCTGCGTCTGCACATCCGCCATGATCGCCTCCAGGTGCGGCGAAGTTCGTCCGAGGCTGGCCAGCAGTTCGCTCTTGGGATCAGGATGGCCGACGAGTGCAACCGCTTCGGTGGAAGTTTCGCCGGAGCCGAGGCTTTCGATGTTCAAATTCGTCGGGCCGGTGAGCGCAGTTTGAATGCGAATAGTCGCGTTGTTGTGAAGCGTGTAAGCGACGGGCAGCGAGAATTTCACCAGCACGCGCGGCTTAGGCGTATCCAGGTCGGCAAGCTGCACTTGTCTAATCGAGCCGACTTTGACGCCGCCAATGCGCACGTCATCGCCGACATTCAGGCCGCCCAGATCATCGGTTAGTCCAAAGGCAACGGTCCGCAACTGGAGCGGCGTCACGCCCAGCCCGCGGATGCCAATCAGCACCCCCGCTGCCAGAGCGACACTGATCACGATGAATAAGCCGGCCATCAGCGCGTTGCGATTTTTCATGACGTATGCAGATACGGATTGAAGGCCTTCTCCATCCGACATCGAATGGAACGGCTACCCATCATCGGCGCGCAATTGCCCCAATTGCCCAAAGTTTCGACCGCGGATTTGGCCGGCGTCCTATAAGCTTGAGCGAGCCGCTCGGATGGCGTAGCCGCGGCGGATCAATATTCCGGCCCCTTGACGACTTCCGTGGCGGTCTGGATGCCGGCGCCGACCTCGGCGGGAAGGATGCCCTGTTTGACGTAAATCGGCCGGATGATCCTGCGAAGGGCAGGCAATTTCAGCGTAAAGCTTGCACAGGTAATGAGGACCAGGGCGGCGGCGATCTTCAACGCACGGGTTGCACCCATAAACTCGCCGCCCATATGAGCCGCTGCATCGCCGGTCAGCAGGCTTCCCCATGGAAGCATGCCGGCGAATGCCATGGAGAAAAGGCTCATCACCCGGCCGCGCATGCGGTCTTCAGTGAGCGTCTGGAGCAAGGTGTTGGCCGAGGCGAAGCAAATGAGCATACCGAAGCCCGCGATCGGCACCACGATCAAACAGATCCAGAGATGGCTCGCGAAGGAAAAGCCAAACAGCGCGAATCCGAATAATGCCATGGCAAAGGCGATAAGCCGGCCCAGACCGACGACAGTGCGGCGCGACCCCAGATAGATCGCGGCACAGAATGCACCAAGGCCCGATGAGCCCATGAGCAGCCCGAGGGTTTCGGCGCTGTGGACTTTTCCGCCAAAATGTTCGCCGAAGACCGGCATCAGAACGGTGAAAGCGGGCATACCGGTCAGGCTTAGAAGCGCCAGCACGAGCAACAGCACGCGAATCGGCTTGAAGTTCCAGATGTATCGCAAGCCTTCGCGCAGGTCATGAAAGACCGTTCGCACATCTTCTGGCGTGGGGCGTGGCACGACATGCATAGCTAGAAGCGCTGCGATCACGCCGATGTAGCTGCAGCCGTCGATCAGAAAGCAGATGGCTGGCCCGACAAAATGAATGAGAAATCCAGCGATAGCCGGCCCAATGAGCCGTGCACCGTGAACCATCGTCGAATTGAGCGCGATGGCATTCCCCAGGTCTTCGCGGCGCGTCACCATCTGCACCAGAAACGCCTGTCGGCCCGGCATGTCAAAGGCATTAATCAGCCCCTGCACCGTCGAGAGCGCAATGATTCCGTAGACGACGCCCATCGCGTGCCCCTGATGTACCGTGCCGACGGCATGCTTTTGATAAGCAAGGAAGGCCAGCACAGCCAGGCCGAAAGATTCGAACATCGACAAGGTCTGCGTGATGACCAGTAATCGCCGAAGGTTGAGCCGATCGACCCATACGCCGGCGAAGGGAGCCAGCAGAAACATGGGAATCTGCCCGGCAAATGCGACGACACCCAGCAGGCGCTCGCTGTTGGTCAGATCGTAAACCAGCCAGACGATGGCGACTTGCGTCAGGAATGTGCCGACCAGAGATACGATTTGCCCCGAGAAAAACAGGCGGTAATTGCGATGGCTGAAGGCGCGCAGCAGCAGGGCCAGTCGGGTAGGCTCGGGTGAATCGGATGGCCCGGGCGATGGCGCGACATCGTTCATGGCCGGATCATAAGGCAGGCCGTCGCATTCAGGCAGGGGCCGATCATTGAGAAAGACACGCGCAAAATAAAGCCGCCGCACCTGAAATGCGACGGCTTTCGAATGCCTTTCGGCATCGACATTTTTCCCTGGCCGGTAGAGCGGCGTATTCCCTGCCACAACGACTGACCACACCCCGATGAAGCGCACCAGAAATCCATTCCCGATGGCCCCGCTTCATGCGGTCTTACGCCAGCATGATGAGCGAGTTCATAAATTACCCGAAAATTTTAAAGGCGCTTGGATGTGCTGAAGAATTAAGGCTCTTACCATTTCCGAGGCGGAGCCGAATCCATGCGTGTCAGCCGGCGGGCCAGGGAGAAGATCAACAGGACCGCGGCGAGAATGACGCCTACGGGCACCAGAAGCTCCGCGATGGAGGGTGTCTGAATTCCCCATTGCCATGCGGCAACAAAAAACGCAGCGATCAAAGCCAAGACGGCGATCCAGAGCATCGGGCCTCCTGTTGGAAGCTGGCGAAATCATATCATTTTTGGGACTGTTCAGCACGGGGGTTTTCTGCAAATCTGGCAACGGGCATTGGAGACGCGTTATCCTAAGTGCTCGAAAGTTTGGTCAATGATTGGCAGGAGCCGCGGTAGATGGATGCATGCTATACGTCGGAATATGAAGGCTATGAGCTGCGACACTGGTGGTTCGTCGCGCGACGATTGATCATTCAGCAGGCGCTGAATCGCTTTGGCCGGCTCGGTTCGAAGAATCCCCGATGGCTGGATGTCGGCTGCGGCACTGGCGTTTTGCTGGATTCTTATCCATCCATCACCAATAAGCTTGGCCTCGAGCTGGACCAAGGCTCGGTCGAGCGGGCCCGATCCAAGGGGCTTGATGTCCGCCAAGTGCAACCGCGCTGGGATTTTCGCGAGTATGGCAAATTTGACCTGGTGACGCTGACTGATGTGATCGAGCATGTCGAGCGCGATCAGGAGGCGGTCGATGCGGTTCGAGATGTTTTGAATGACAATGCCATCGTGCTGGTGACGGTGCCGGCCTTGATGGGGCTCTGGTCCAGCCACGATGTGGTCAATCATCATTTCCGCCGGTACACGATCAAAACACTTCTCCCGTTGTTTCCATCAGATCAATGGAAGGTGTTGCAGGCCAGTTATTTTTCGTCGCTTCTGCTACCGATGGTCTATGCCGCTCGGCAGCTGAAAAATCGGCGCGAAAAGGGAAAAGAGCCGTCGCAAAAGACGCACGATCTAAAATTCGGCCCGCGCTGGGCCGACTGGATGCTGTATCAGATCTTTAAATCGGAGAAGCTCTGGCTGCGGTGGGCGCGCTTCCCGATCGGCAGTTCCATTCTGCTGGTCGTGCAGAAGCGATCGACGCCATCAGCCAAGCCCGCCACAACTCAGACGCCCGCGACTGTCTCGGCCACACCATAGGTAGTCGCGCCTGATTCATTCATGCCAATTTGTCACAAGTTCCGATAACTCAATTGGGACACAAGGAGGATCATGCGCCACTGGGTGGATGCTGCCTGCACGCTGCGCGACATTCAACTCGCACAGGAGGAGTTTGGCCTTCGTTGGATGATCGATCAATCCATTATCGGACCGATGTTGCTCGATCGCCTGGCGGCGGATTTAGGCGGGGGCGGTCCGAATTTTTCGGGAGCAAATTTGCAGGCGCCGTGCTTGTGGGACGATGAATCCACATGAGTTGGAGGTTCGATGGGTACCATTACCTCTGGTATTGGGCTAATCAGCGGAATTAATACCGGGCAGTTGATCAGCGAGCTGATGTCGATCGATCAGCAGCCGGTGACTCAGCTCCAGACGCGCATGGCCAAGGCCAATGCACAGGGAGCCGCCTACACCGACCTGTCCAACAAGCTCCAGGCCCTTCAGCAGGTCGGGCAATCTCTCGAACTTCCCTCCAGCTTCAGCAACTCAACCGCGAACAGCAGCGACCAGAATGTCCTGACGGCAACCACCGGGATCGGCGCCGCCGTCGGCTCCTACCAATTTCAGGTGGCTCGCCTGGTCACCGCGCAGCAGAGTATCAGCAACGGCTATGCTTCGACCAACGCGCTGGTCGGAGCCGGGACGATCACTCTCTCGATGGGCGGCGGCAGCCTCAATACGCAGACCAATCTGGCACAACTCAATGGTGGCAATGGTGTGCAGCGCGGGCAATTCCGCATCACCGATGGCAGCGGCAATTCATCCGTCATCGATACCTCCAGTGCCGTCACCATCGACGATGTCGTGAACCAGATCAATTCGGCCATGGACATCAACGTCCATGCGAGCCTCAGCAACAATCATCTGGTGCTGACTGACATGAGCGGCCAGCCCAATTCGACAATGACCGTGCGCGACATGGGGAGCGGACAATCCGCCGCGGACCTGGGCATCGCTGGAACTTCCAACACCGGAACGCTCACTGGAACGTCCATCGATTCCCTGGGTCTCAATACGGCCATTGCGAGCCTCAATGATGGGCTGGGTATCCGGACCGCTTCCAACGGCGGCACCGATTTTCAGGCGACCCTTGCCGACGGAAGCACGGTTAATGTTTCGCTCGGCTCTGCGCAAACGGTTGGCGATATCATCAATGCCATCAACACGGCGGGTGGATCGAAGCTCAAGGCGACGCTCGATGCCAACAACAATTCGATCGACCTGACCGACTCGTCCACCGGAGGCGGAACGCTGTCTGTGCTTTCGCAGAATGGATCGCATGCAGCTGAGGACTTGGGTTTTACCAATACCCCATCAAGCGGAACGGTCACCGGCAAAACGGTGCTGGCCGGCCTGGATACTTCGCTGGTCTCGTCACTCAACGGCGGCTCGGGATTGCCGCTCGGAACGATCTCCATCAAAAATCGCAACGGCGCATCCACGAACGTCAATTTCTCGGGCGCAAAAACGGTCCAGGATCTGCTCAACGATATCAATAATTCCGGAGCCGGCGTCACCGCATCGCTCAACAACTCCGGCAACGGGATTCAGGTTCAGGACAACACCGGCGGCTCACGAAACCTGGTGATTGGCGACGTCAATTCGACGTCTGCTCAGGCGCTGGGAATCGCCGGGACGTTCGACACCAATACGCAGGCCGTCAAAGGCGCGAATCTTCACGTGCAGTGGGTGTCGGCCAACACTCAGCTTTCCAAATACAACGGCGGCAAGGGCGTCACACCCGGCAGCTTTTCCATCACCAACTCAAAGGGCCAGAGCGCCACGATCGATCTGACCAGCGGCACCTTCAACACGCTCGGCGATGTGATCAATGCGATCAATACCAAAGGGCTCGGCGTTACCGCTTCGGTTAACCAGAACGGCAACGGCCTGCTGCTGACCGACACACTGAACGGGCCGGGCAAACTGACCGTTGCCAATGTGACGGGAACCACGGCCAAAGATCTCAACATTGCCGGCACCGCGACCGGCAACACGATCGACGGCTCGTTTGAAAAGACGATCTCCGTCTCTTCCACTGATACGCTGGGCAGCGTTCAAACCAAGATTCAGCAATTGAACGCCGGCGTGGTGGCCAACATCGTCAACGACGGCAGCGGTGTGAATGGGTACCACCTCTCGCTAACGGCTACCAACTCAGGAAAAGCGGGTCAGGTAGTTATTGACGGCGGCTCGACGAGTCTCGTCACAAACAACGTCGTGCAGGGGCAAGACGCGGCGGTCTTCTATGGCGGCAGTGGAAGCTCGCAGCCGCTGCTGATCACCAGCAGCACCAATCAGCTCAGCAACGTCATTCCCGGCGTGACGATTCAGCTCACCGGTGCAAGCCCCAATCCCGTGACGCTCAACATCACGCGCGATCCCAGCACGGTCTCCAAGCAGTTGCAGACCTTCACTGACGATTTCAACGGCCTCGTTGATGAGATCTCAACCCTCACCCAGTGGAACAGCAGCACCAACACCGGCGGCCTGCTCCTGGGCGATTCGACGATCCTCAATGTTCAGCAGCAGATGTACACCGCCTTCAACAATATCGTGAAGGGAGCCGGCCAGTACAACAAGATGTCGGACGTCGGTATGAGCATCGGCGGCGATGGGAAGATCACCTTCAATTCCGACACGTTCACTTCAGCGTATGCCACCGATCCGACGGCGGTGCAGAATCTGTTCACCCAGACCAATACGGGCCTCGGCACGTTGATCGACAAAGGCATGAAGACGCTGGTGGATCCGACCGACGGCTTCATCACGTTGCAAAACAAAACCCTGACCACAGAGCAGCAGAATTTCCAGACCCAGATCGACAGCCTGAATCTGTTGCTGGCCAACAAGAAAAATCTCCTGGAAGAGCAGTTTGCCAATATGGAATCGGTGCTGGCCGGGCTGCAAAGCCAGCAGTCGGCCCTGAGCTCCATCACGACGATCGCGCCGGCATCAACCTCCTCCAAGTCGAGTTCTTCGACCACCGGATAATGCCGATCTGCAAAACGCCGGGGGCGTTAATCTGTCCGACCTTGCCGGTCGATAGTGATTGGGAAGGGTTTCTCGACAGGACTCGATTGAATGAATCCTCAGGCTGCACAAACCTACCTTCGCACGCGGGTCCTGACCGCCACGCCAGAGCAATTGCAGATCATGCTATACGATGGCGCGATTCGTTTTGCCGAGCAGGCCCGCATCGCGCTTTTGAAGAACGATTTCGAAAACACGTACAACAATGTCTCGCGCGCCCAGAAAATCGTGCTGGAGCTGACGACGAGCCTGAAGCACAAGATCGCTCCGGAACTGTGCGCCAAGCTCGCCTCGCTCTACAACTACATCTATCGCAAGCTCACTGAAGCCAGCGTGAAACACACGATCGAGGCGATGGACGAAGCCATCAAGCTGCTGAAATTCCAGCGCGAAACCTGGGCGATGCTGCTGGATCAACTCGCGAAACAGAAAGCCGCCAACCACGCCAACCACCTCGACATGCCCGCCCCCAGCGCCCAGATGGAAGCGAGTATTTCGATGCAGGGGTAGCAGGAAGACTCAAATTAGTTTTAGTTGTATGTGATGAGCCGCGCACGAAGTAAGCGGATTGACACCGACAGCGCGCAAATCCGCTTACTTCGCGCGCGGCTCTTTAGATTTGGCCGCGACACGTTTTTCTCCTACCAAGCGCCAAGTGCGGCAAGAAGGCCAAGTACGCCAAGAAGAGAATAAATAAAGAGTTCTCTTGGCAACCTTGGCCCCTTGGCGTTGTTGGCGCGATGCGACTAAACCAGGTTGGAAATCTCGGGACAGAGTAGGGCGATCACGACGCTTTCACGCCAGAATCTTCTGCACCACATTTCCGCTTACATCCGTCAATCTAAAATCGCGCCCCTGGAAGTGATAGGTCAGCTTTGTGTGATCGAAGCC
>JANWHF010000298.1 GCA_025450555.1 Tepidisphaeraceae bacterium
CCGATGCTGGCGCTTTCCACCAGCCATTACCGCATCCATACGGATCTGGATCGTCCGCTGGCGATGGATCTGGGTCGCCGAATGGATGCAATGTTCGATGAATACTCGCGTCGATTCGCGCCGCTCAATCTTCAGCATCAGCCGCCGTTGGAAGTTTATCTCTTTGCTTCGCGCGGAGATTATCTGCGATTCGTCGGCACCGAATATCGCAATACCGGCGGGCTGTTCATCCCATCGCGCCATCTTCTGGCGGCTTTCCTGGAAGGGCAGGGGCGCGACACGCTTCGCCGCACGCTACAACACGAGGCGTTTCATCAATTCGCGCAGGTGGCTTTCGAACACGAGCTTCCGCCGTGGCTCAATGAAGGCCTTGCACAGATTTTCGAGGAAGCCATCTGGACCGGCGATTCGTTTACTCTTTTCCAAGTGCCACCGCGCAGAGTGCGGATGCTTCGAGCTGGATTGGCAGCCGATCCGGAACCGTTTTCAGATCTTCGCGAGCTGGTTGCGATGACGCCAGCCGACTGGTCTGATGCGATCACGAGTGATGAAAGTCTTGGCCACCTGCGCTACAACCAGGCGTGGGCACTGGTCTATTTTCTGGCTCGACAGCAGGACGCGAGCGGAAATCCATATTTGCCTCGATTCCTCGACCTGCTGCAAAAGATCGATCAGGGAGTGGCACCGGTCGATGCATTCGATTCTGTATTCGCAGATACCGATGAGCTTCAGGATCAGTATCTTCAATTTGTCCAGTCGCTTCGACCCACGCCCCAGGCTCTTCTCATCGAACGCCAGCAGATCTTGGCCGACTTTGTGGCCCAGCTCTGGGAGCGCGGCCAGCATCCATCAGACATCAGCGAGGCGCGCAAGGTTCTGAAGCGCGGGAAATACCAGCTTCACTATCGGCTTGGATCGGTGAAATGGGATTCAGATGTGGACGTCGCAACTTATTTCAGCGATGCCGATGGCCATCTCTTCTCAGCAGATGCGCTACGCTTCAACCGCATCGCCCGGGAACTTCCTCCCGACATTCTCTGCAGAGCGGAGCGGCGCTTAGAGCTTCATACTCATTTCTTCCAAATGGGAGGCCGTCTCGAACATGAAACGCTTGTGGAGCAAACCAGCGTGCGGCGCAAGATCAGACTAACGGCCTTGGATTGAAACGATAATCCATCACCGGCGTCAGCAGGCTTACCCCCAGCAGTGCGATGTACGGCCCAACCGACGCATCCATATAAAGCTGCAATGCCGCGCTTCCGACGCCAATCAGAATGGCATAGATCGTTCGTGCCCGCCGGGCCATCGGCCGAAGCGGTCCGGCGGTGGCCAGGAAGAAGGCCATGAAGAGCGTCGGTGATGCCATGATTTCGTAATTCGCAAAAGTGATTCCCGCCGCCCATCCGACATCGGACCTGCGCATCGCCAGCCAATGCCATTGCGTGTGGTCCGTGACGGCCGATGGAATCGGCAGGATCAGCAGCGCAGCAAATTCCACCAGCACGATGATCATCGGAATGCGGTAATCGATCACGCCGCGATACAAGAGAAAGAGCCCGCCGATGATGACGGCCACAGCGCTTCCCATCCCGATCGGCGCGGGGCGGCCTCCGATAATCAGATCCTCCAGCGGCGGCAGATTGTCGCGCAGAAGGCCTTGAAGCGGCAGCCAGCCGCGTGCCGGCTTTTCACGCCCGCTGGTGTATTTCGAAAGCGATTCGGTCGCCGGCTGTTCGCGCTGGCCATCAACTCCCGGCGGCGCAAGTCGCGTCAACCACGGCTCCTTCTCCACTAGTTGCGCCGGCAGCGGGCTGCTGTTGAGCACATCGCCCAAAAGCAATCGATTGTGATCCAGCGCGACATGTGGAATCAGCAAATCCCAGAAAAGCGCCGCGATAAACAAATAGGTGACGATGACCGGATGAATTCGACCCGAGCCGAGGCCGCCCAGCAGCCAGATGAACATCGCCAGGAGCAGTCCCGCCGCCAGCGGCAGGGGCCAGGTCAGCTCGCCGCCGTACTCACCTTTGAGATGGTTCGCCGCGAGTTGCGCCGGCAGCATCAGTGCCAGAAGCGTTGCCAACCATAAGGCATGGGCATAATTCATCTGCGCGCCGCGCGAGCCGATCTTCCGCCAGATGCTGACGCCGGCAAGTGTTCCCAGAAAGACCAGCATGATCACTGCCGCCGCGCGCCAGCCAAAGAGGATCACGCCGGCCGTCAACGGAAAGACCGCACCCTGAAAATGCAGTGAAAAATATTCGCGCACATTCATCCCGCTGTGGGGGAGAATGGTCAGGGCCTTGGGGTTGCGCGTGGCGGCGGGGATCATCGCTTCCTCGATCCAGTCTGGCTCTTGCGAAGAACCCGAATGCCTTTGAGCAACGGAAGATGCGATGGGCAGACATAGCTGCAGATGCCGCACTCGATGCAGGAATCCAGCCCGAGCCGCCCGGCGGTATACAAGTCTTCCTGCTGTGCCGCATCGAGCAGTGCCTCGGGTCGAATGCGCACCGGACATCCTTCGACGCACCACGAGCAGCGGATGCACGGATCAGGAACCACCCTTGGCTCCGGCCACGATGCCGACAACATCAGCTCGCCGCCCGTGATGACATCGTCGATGCTCAGACGAATTTGTCGAAGGGGCGATCCCGCGCGCAGCTCGGCTAACTCTGTCGATATCTCAAATGCGTCCAGCAGCTCGCGCCAGCGCATTCCCAGCGGTGCAATCGCATAATGAGTTGCCCTGTGCGTGTAATCGTGAATGGCCAATGGAACAGACATCATCGGCTTGGCCAGATTGACTGCTTGGCCCACCGCCACCGCGGCTGCCGCATCGAGAAGAACGATGCCCTGGTCCGTCGGCGGCTGGCCCCATCGAACATGCCGACGCGTTATCTGATGGATGAGCAGAACCGGGTTTGGCTGCGGATAATCGCTGCGCAGAACGATCGGAACGATGCGCGTGCCGACGAATGCGTCGCGGATTCTCCTCGCCTGCTCCTGCGGGCAATCGTGCCCGATCGCCGCCAGCACACGTGATGCACCGCTGACTTTGGCCAGCGCTTCCAGCCCGCCCACCAAATCCGGCGCGAATTCCGCCGCCACGTGGGCCTCGAGAGGTGCTTCGCTGTTTTCATCCAGGATATTGCAGAGGACCGTGTCGATCGGCCGGCTCGGTGTTGCGCGAAGCTGTGCCTGGAGGTCCGGACTTGCCCAGCGGTCCGCCTGCACGTTCAGTGCCGCCAGGCGATCGGCAAGATCTGGCAAATTGGTCGGCAAACCATGGCCCGCTTCCGCGCCGGCCGGCGCTGCTTTGTCACTTGCGGGTGCAACCGAATCGAGCCGACGAAAGATGCTTGACGAATCCTTCGAGGTCGGTGGATTGGACGGGGAGGTGGTCATTCAAAGAGCGGGTTGCGAAATTTTAATTCATGCCCGCAAGCGGGACCTTATGCCGGCGGCACAGGTCCTTGAGCGCGTCGGCCGCCACCTTGAACAAGCTTGGCCCACTGAATCCGCTGAACTGCTCATGCTTGGCCAGGTGCGGCTCAAGGCTCAGGAAGCCGCGATAGCCGCTGGTGTATGCATCCGGCAGGATCGTTTCGAGATCACCATCGCCCTTGCCGGCCGGCACCACCTTGCCGCTTCCCATCAGCGCGTCCTTGATGTGAATGTGAATCGTGTAGGGCTTAAGCAGCGGCCAATTGTCGCGCGGCCGCTCGCCGGCCTGCACGAAATTCGCAAAGTCAAAAGCGCATCGCAACTTCGGCGAATCGATCGTCTTCATCATGTCCAGACATTGCTGCCCCTTTTCGCCGTAGATTTTCACTTCATTTTCATGGACCAACGTGATCGGCAGATCGCGGATGTAATCCACCTTCCGCTGCATCCGCCGAATCACCTCGTCGCGATGCCGGCGAATATCCTCTCCCTCGCCCGGCGGGTAATAGCTGAAAATTCGAATCATCGGCGCATCGAAATACTGCGCCAATTCCACCGCAATCTTGAACCGATCCATATGGGCATCCATCGAATCGGTCACTTTGATCTTCCCGATCGGCGAGCCGATGCTGATCACGCCCATCCCGCGCTCGGCCAGTTTCGCTTTGATCCGCTTTCGCATCTCCGGCGAGAAATCGAGGACGTTTTGATTATCCACGCCGCGCAGCTCGATGTGCGTGACCTGGTTCTCGCCGCAGACCCGAATCTGCTCATCCAAATCCGGCGAAATCTCATCAGCAAACGCAGAAAGCTTCAGCATAAGACTGCAATCCCGTCTAATATAAAAGTCGGAACCATCGTCCGGCAGCAACCGCAACGCGTCAAGCCGAGCCTGCGGGGCAAGCCAAACGCCTTCGGCGGTCGCGCGTAGGGGCCGATTGGATATACGCGAACCTTCCGAAAAACTGGGTGCGACAAAATCGCCTGCTCGACGCAACATCCGCATCGTCTAAGATGTTCACCGGCGATTCGTGCGCGATCACGTTGTCGCCACGAGACGAATGGATCGACATGGCGCGAATCGCTCCGGAACGAATCAAGGCGGGGGTCGCAGGCTTTTTTGCCACGGCGATATTGGCTGCGCTGATCGTCATCGGGTCGCGGAATTTGAACCATTTCGATGCGGCATTGGTCGCCTATACCTTTGCGACGCTGTTCGCGGTCTTCGGAATTACCTATCGATACGTCATGTGGCTTCAGCGGCCGCCGACGGGAATGTACTGGCGGCGGGGGTGGCAGATCTTCTTGAATCCGCGATTCATCGGGCGCAACCTGCTTCAATTTGCCCGGCGATTTTTCCTGGAATTTGTCGCCAACCGTTTCATCTTTCGGCGCGGCAGGCACCGCTGGATGGCCCACTGGCTGATCATGTGGGGATGCATCATCGCCGCGGCAATTACATTCCCGCTCGTGTGGGGATGGATTCACTTCGAGACGGTCCCCGGCAACATTGGAATGTATCGCACGTTTCTCTTCGGTTTCCCGGTTCAGGATTTTCCGGTTGAGTCGTGGATTGCGTTTGTCATCTTTCACGGACTCGTATGGGCATCCATTCTTGTGATTATCGGCGTCATGATCGCATTCCGTCGTCGAATGGTTGATCATGGCGCCGTCGCGGTTCAACAGTTCGGCGAAGACATCCTTCCACTTCTGCTTCTGTTTGCCATCAGCGTGACCGGCATCATGCTCACCGTCAGCTACACCTGGTTGAAGGGATATGCTTACGATTTCCTGGCGATCCTGCATGCCCTCATCGTAATCATGACGCTGGTCTGGCTGCCTTTCGGTAAATTCTTTCACCTGTTTCAGCGCCCCGCCCAGCTGGGCGTCAGTTTCTATAAAGATGCCGGGCGAGCGTCCGAGCAGGCCAATTGCCTTCGCTGCGGCCGACCGTACGCATCGGCGATGATGATCCGCGATCTTGAGGTGGTCGAACGCCAGCTCGGATTCCAATATGAAATGAACGGTAAAGTGGGCGCGCATTACCAGCAGGTGTGCCCCAAGTGCCGCCGCGCGCTGTTTGGCTTGGCCCAGGGTCAAATGTGGTCGGAAAGCCGCAGCGCCGAATTAAGGGCGCAGGAACAATCAGATGGAGCGCAATATGAGTGAAGACAAACGACTGCGCGTACATCCTGAACAGCGATTTGGTCACGCTGAACTTCAGTTTGACCTGAATGAAGTGGCGGCCAAGCTTCAGGCCGAGCCGCTGGGGAGCCGTCGGCATCGGCAGGAAACGATTTACCGGCATGGGCCGTTGACTGTTGCGCTATTCCTGTTCGAAGCGGGGGCTTCGATGGCTGAGCATGAAGCCAAGGGCACGGTCACCGTGCAGGTTCTCAAAGGCAGATTGAAAATGTCGGCCGACGGACAAGCACACGACCTGCCGGCGGGCTCGCTGCTGGTCCTCGCGCCGGGCGTTCGGCACGATGTGCAGGCGGTCGAAGCGAGCCAGATGCTTTTGACGGTGTGCCTGGAACA
>JANWHF010000299.1 GCA_025450555.1 Tepidisphaeraceae bacterium
GCGCCGCGGCAGCGGCCTTCCGTGGCTCAACACCGAAGCCGTGTCGGCACTGTCGCCAAACGTCCAACCCTCGAAATGCTCCGGGGCAAATGCGACCGGCTCCAGCCGCACGACGCCCGTTGCCTCCAGCCCACCGGCTGGCTTGCCAAACAAATAATCGGCCTGCACATGCGCCTCGAGCGAATCAGCCGGCACTCGGCCCGCATCGGCAACAGCCTTTCCCGCGCTTCGCATCTCCGCCGCCACCTTCATCCGTTGCGGCATGAACTCTTCAACGAGAAATGTGATCTGCCCAAACGCACGATCCGGCCTTTTCTCATCGCCCGGCAATTCAACCCGCGCCGTCCATCTTCCAGTCGGCAGATCCTCAGGAAGCGCCAAATCCATCGACGACGCGCCATCGCCATCGAGCGGCTGCATCTTGTTCTGCCAGATGCGTAAATCAGGCCGGCAGATGTCCCAGCGAATGGGAAATGTGCCCGGCTTAGCATGCTCTGGGCCGCGGACGATCGCGCGCAGGTGAACCGTCTCGCCCGGGCGATAGACGCCGCGATCGCTGTAGACGAAGGCTTCAAAGCCGGTTCGCAGATACGGCTTTCCTCCTGTATCTCCGTCGGCAAGATTAATCGCTCCGCTTCGCAGGTCGAGCCAGGTCAAATTCCGCCAGCCGCCAGCCCGTGCGGGCATCTGATGAACCGTTTTCGACTTCGCTTGCCGGTTGATCGGCGACGATCACGGTCGGATTCTCACCACTCGCCGGCGTAATCTTGAGCTGCCCGAGGCCATCGGCATCAGTAATGACCTGCCCGAGCAACTGATTTTTGTTTGAATAGACGCGCGCCCGCACACCCTGAATCGGTTTGGCGCTGCTGAGCGACGCTGCCCAGATGGTGACGCCCTGCCGACCGCTCTTGGCCGATAAACCGATGTCCGACAGCGTCACGAGGGCGGTCGTGTGGTCGATCAGTCGTTCTTCATCATCGTCAGTTGCATCAGACGAGCGGCTGATTCGCGGGTCGACCGCCCCCATCGCCAGCTCGTAGACGCCATCGCGGAATTCGCCCGCCGGCAGCAAATCATCCAGCGAAAGCCGAAGCGCCTGCTCCTTGTTTTTCTCGGATGAAAAGCGGAAATCGCGAATTGCGACGCGCTGCCCGTAATCGATTGGATTCTGTGATCGTCGCGAGTCGGCATTGCGCCATTCAACCAGATTCGAGTCATAGACCCGATTGATCCGCAGCCGCACGTGCGAGTAGTTCACCACATGCGCCAGCACGGTTCGATTGCCCTGCGATCCCAGATACCCCTCCTGATGCTCAAACCAGATGCCCGGGTCGCGATCGGGAATCTGCACACCAATCGTTTTGGGTCGAGGAACGTTCGGCGCCAGGTCCTGCGGCGCTTTGGCCACTTTGACGATGTATCGCGTGCCCGGCACGAATGGGCCATGGACGGTGATATCGTGATAGCTTCGTTCGAGCGTAAAAGCGACGGTCGGCTCGATGCTGAGCACCTGCCGCAATGCGGCAAGATCGATCGGGTTGTTGCAGGACAAGGTGATAAATGGGTCACCTTGGGATGGAGAATAGCCCCGCGCCTCGGTCAGCACTCTCTCCACCCCGATCTCCACCTGGCGAACCTGATCAGCCTCCAGGCCGAGCGGCCCCTGCGTCCCACAAATCCCTTTCTTCAAAATGGCTTCAACGAACTTTCCATTTTGATCCAGCAACTGCGTTACCGTATTGGTGCGGACACGGAGCGTCGTGCCGGCCACGCTGCCAGCCGTTTCAAAGGAGATTGGTTCCCCGTGCGGGCCGCGCAGGCTGGCGAAACGATTCAAGTCGGCCGGCAGCACCGCATCGTTGAAGGCAAACTCCAGCAGGATGCGGTCATTTTCATCGACAGCCAGTTGCCGGACGTTTTCCAGCCGAAGCGGCGCGGTGTGAACCGTGGCAGTAAAGGGATGCGACAGCAGCGCGCCATCTCGGCCGCGAATCGACTCAGGCACCAGCGTAGCCATATAGGCGGTCGCTCCGCGCAATGGCTGCTTTGGAACAAACCGCAGCGTCTGGCCATCCGAGATTTCCCACCGCCCCTCCAGCGGCGGAGAAAATTTAGCCGGGGCCGGTGCGCCCTTCTTCAGCGGCGAAAGTTCCGTGTTAAAGGCCCATGTGAAGGCGGCATTCGGATCGACTTCCGATCCATCGCCCGGCAGGAATTGCTTGACTTTTAATACCGTCGTGGATCGCGAGCCCCACCAGCGGTCGTAGGCGACCCAGATCGCGCTGTTGGCCAGCACAAAACAGAGAACGGTGATCCAGAACCGCCGGCTTCCTGCCGGCGCCGATGTGGTTTGATCGGCCATCGCTACTCCTCCATGAGCAGGCGGCGAACTGCTGTCGCGCGTAGCTTACCACGCGTACGCCACGAAGACGAGCACCAGGCGGGAAGCGCTATCGTGTTTATTTCTTTTTTAATGTCGGAGGGAGGACAGCCATCGCCAATGTTACGACCTCGCGCACGGAGGGGTCAGGGTCGTCGACTAACTCGTTCAGCACATCGCGCGCTTTTGCCCTGTTGGTGGACATCAACCCGACAACTGCGCATCGGCGGACGGTTGGGTCTGAATTGCGAGTAAGCTTAACCAAAACGTCGAACCCCTCCCTGAACGCGGCCAAATTGCTGCCTGCGCACTCACCCAAATGCAGATTGCTCGGGGCAACGTCTCGCATCACTTCCGCGAGCACGGGGACCGCCTCTGACACTTGCAACTCCGCAAGGAGTGACCCGACTGCGATGAAAGTTACGATTTCTTTGCGGCGCAATACTTCCAGCAACGGCTCGCGCAATTTTTCGGGTGCCGATCGCTTCACTGCGCACATCGCCTGAACATTGCCTTCACAAGCCATCCTCAAAAGTGCTTCGACGGCTCGCGGATCGTCCAGCTTCCCCAGGCCGTCGATCACTTCGCCGTGAATGATGTCAAAGTCGCCGCGCTCCAGCATGGCCAGCAGTTCTTCGACGGGCCAGGCTTTCAAGGGCTTGCCGAACAACCTCGGCTCGCGCGGTTTCTTTCGTTTCTTGAGCCGGCGCTTAGGCGATCCGGGCGAGCCAACGAATTCGTCGGGCAGCGTGCCTTGAATTCCAACCGGCTGCGTCCACTCCAGCCCCGCAAATTGATGAAACTGGGCCTCCATCATTTCCTGAAATGAGCGGTAGCGATGCGCTCCCGGCACCCAATTGGCGAAGAACCATGCCTCCCATTCGCCGTCGGCCGAGATCACCTGCGGGTTCAGCAGATAGACCGCCGAGTCGCCGATCTCGCTGATTTGCAAGGTCTCGCACAAGTGCGATCTGCGGAAATCTACCGCGTTGGGACCATAGGCAAAATATTCTTCGTCCGCTACGCGCGGCTCCGGCCCGTAGCCGCGCGGCGATTGGTATGCCTTGATCCAGCCGGAATTCTCTTTGCGAAACCATTTCAATTGCTCCGTTCCGAGGATCTGCTGGATCGATTGCGTGGCAGCCAGCCAGCCATTGGAGGCATGTAGAAAAGACCGAAGCGAAGGCGGCAGGTTTGCCTTCAGGCGCTTTTCCGCATCGGCAATCTGATGCTCTGTCGCGCCTGGACGGCCCGCCCATTTCGCCGACCGCGCATCAGGTGGCAACGTTTCTTCAAGAGATGACGCGACGATGTACTCGTTCCAATTCCTCAGGAACTTGTGCCAGTCGAACTGCGGCATCACTTGGAGCTCGTCAGGAGCTCGTCAGCTTTCGTTTGCTTCGGATGCATTTACGCTTCGCTCAAAAATGCGCGCGAGTACTCGTTCTACAACCGTCTTGCAGACAACTACTTAAATGCAAAAATGTAAACTTTTTCCCTATATAGTGGGGAGATACGTTTTTTGCGCGAGGCATTTGGGCTTCAACCCGCCAGCTTCTCAGTCTCATTGGACCGATGGCGGGATTGTTCCAGCACCTTCAAGACCAATTCCCGGTCGGCGGCGACGGAATAGTCGCCGTCTTCGTTCAGGAATGCGCCCGGCGATTTGAGCAGCAGAAACCGCAGCCCTTTTTGCGTGCGCTTGTTGTCGTGCAGCATCGTTTCGTACACCTGCGCGGGCGACAGCTCGATCGGCAGATGCACCGGCGTGCCGAGCCGGCTTCCAAGAATGCGATAGTGATCTTCAACAAACTCGCGCGAAGAGTGGCCCATCGCGTGGCTCAGCTCTGCTGCCAGGCACATGCCGATCGATACTGCTTCGCCATGAAGCAGCCGCCCGCGGGATAGCCATTCGATGGCATGGCCAAAGGTGTGGCCATATTCCAGTGAAATTGCGGAGCCTTTCTCACTGGGATCGCCGGCGATGATGGGCCGCTTCGATTCAATCAACTCCAGAAGGAATTGCGAAAAATGCTCACCCGATTTCCACAATTCGACCAATTTTTCCGCCCGCGCGACGCTCGACTGCGTAATGAAGACGTTCTTGACGCCTTCCACGACGCCGGCGGCCTGCTGGCGCAACGGCTCGGTGCGCGGGTAGTCGGCATCGGCCCAGATGAAAAGCGGCGCATGATAGACGCCGAACTGGTTCTTCCCTTGCGCGCCGTTGATGGCCTGTTTGTTACTGAGGGTGCTGTCGGTCTGTGCGGTGACGGTTGTGGGGATTTCGACAAAGCGAATTCCCCGATAAATCAGCGCTGCCGCCAGGCCCACGACGTTGCCGACCACTCCACCACCCAGCGCCAGCAAAAGCGAATCGCGCGTGGCTCCGCGCGCGACCAATTCTTCGCAGAGATTCTGCAGTGTGCTCCAGTTTTTATGCCCCTCGGTGTCGTCGATCAGCACCGGCTGACAGCGAATCGAATGGCGTTCAAACGTGGTCAGAAGCGTCTGGCCAAAAAGGCGCAGGACTTTTGCGCTGGTAATCAGAAAGCATCGATCGAAGGAATGTCGCCGCAGATATTCCGGCAATCGGTCGGAAATTCCCTGCCCGAAATAGAACGGACTGCTGACCGACAGGCCAGTTTCAAATTGCGTCAGTTGCTGCACTTGCATGGTGGTGGGTTTGCGCCCGAGAAACGCCGGACGCGGCTCCGCGGGGGTACGCCTCAATTATACGTTAGGCGGCAAGCAATGTTGCAGAGTTTAGAATTCGCGCCAAGCGCGCAGTTCCGGGCAAAATCTGCCCCAGCGCGATCAAGGCGGTGCAACATCCCAAAAGTGCTAAGAATATCGTTTTCGTTGCACGGCGTAGCATCGGGATAGTCCACGATCTCCCTCGCTCAATGCTCCCTTCTGGGCACGAGCCGAGCTTGGGAACAATTCATACGAATCTCAAATCAGAGATTTCAAATCTCAAATTTGAATCCTAGATTTGAAACTCGAATTCGCCGCCATCGGCGTCCGCCATCGGCGTTCGCGAACGACTCCGGCAGTGAAGTTCTCCTAGAAGTTGTACTGATCAATATTCTTTTTCGTGAACGTGAAGGGCTTGCCGAGAAGAATATTGTCTTTGTCGATGTCGATCTTCCCCAGCCGCCCTGCATCGATCGACGTTGCGCCGGCTTTGAGCTTGCCGGTCGCAAGATCATTGGATGCCCAGACGGCGAGGTAACCCAGGTTCATCGTATTCCAGAGCACGATGTCATCGGTGATGCCTTCGTGGACATATTTCTTGTTGTCATTCGGCAGCCCCAGCCCCAGCACCTTCACGTCCTGCCGGGCTGATTGTTTGACCGCTTCAGCCGCTCCAGGAACGGCCGGCGAGCAGATCGCCATGATCAGCTTCACTTCCGGATGGGCGTTCATGATGGCATTGGCTTTATCGAAGGCCATCTGCTGCTTGTCATCGCAAGGCTCGGTCACGACCAGGTGAATATTGGGATATTTCTCCGCTCGGCGCTCTTCGATGTAATGCCGCCATTGGTTCATGTTGGCGGCGGTGAGCGATGCTGTGATGATCGCAAAATCGCCCTTGTTT
The DNA here is from genome assembly GCA_025450555.1 of Tepidisphaeraceae bacterium. Taxonomy (GTDB): domain Bacteria; phylum Planctomycetota; class Phycisphaerae; order Tepidisphaerales; family Tepidisphaeraceae; genus JANWHF01. The sequence continues at coordinate 5,985 of JANWHF010000299.1, forward strand.
CCTAGCACTTTTGCGGCATTGTCCATCAGCGTATAGCCGATGCCCTGGGCCGTCGCCTGATTGACAAAAAAGTCGCGGGCATCCGGATCGGCATCGGAATCCCAGGTGATCACTTTAATGCCTGCCTTGCGCGCTTTGCGGAGCGCAGTCGAAATCCCATCCGCATTTTCGACTGCGACCGCAATCACATCAACCTGCCGGGTGATCCAGGTTTCGACGATTTCATTTTGCTTGGCCGGGTCAGGCTCTGTGGGGCCATCCCAAAGGAGATTCACATGCAAAGCCGCCGCCGCCTCATCCGCCCCCTGCTTGCAGGCGATGAAATAAGCATTGCCCTTGCTCTTGGGCATCATGGCGATGGTGACGGGTTTCGAATTGCTCGAAGGCTCCGCGCCGTTGCCATTGCCCGCGGTCACAAATCCAGAGCGCCCGCCATCAGCCAGCGAATGGACGAGCCAGACATTTCCGCCCGCGACGATCAGCGCCGCCGCCAGGATCACGGCACAGAGCACCGCAATCTGCGAATTCTTCATGGAAAATTCCTCCTCGGTACCGCTTTCTACCGCAGGCGCCCGGCCAGCGGAAAAACTGCGCCAATCCAGGCAGATGGCCGCCAGCAGCAGCAATCCGGTCAATACGCTGGCCAGCTCGGTCGGCTTGCCCGCCATCAGCAGGCCATTTTGCAAAATGGTAATCGCAAAGACACCCAGCAGCGTCCCAATGATGCTTCCTTTTCCGCCGAAGATCGAGGTGCCGCCCAACACCACCGCCGTGATGGCAATCAGTTCATATCCGCTTCCGGCGTCGGCTTTCGCCTGCCCGACTCGTGCCGCATAAACGACAGCTGCAATTCCCGCGCACAGCCCGGACAGCACGTAGGTCAGCCCAACATTCTTCTGCACGCGAATGCCGGCATATCGCGCGCCCTCGGCATTGTACCCAATCGCGCTCAGCGCCCGGCCAAAGGTCATGCGATGAAGCAATATCCAGAAGACAATTGCTGCGACGATCAGGATCGGCACCTGTGCCGGGATCGAAGCGATCTGCTCCTGGCCGAGGAACAAAAAGGATGCGGGAAAGTCGGTGTAGTTCTTAACGCCGCCGGTGATGCCCTCGGCCAACCCGCGAAAAAGCGAATAAGTGCCGAGCGTGACGATGAGGGCTGGGATGCGAAGGCGCGTGATGAGCAGGGCATTGAATCCCCCCGCCGCAGCCCCAATGGCGATCGCTCCGCCCGCGGCCATCCAGGGCGAGAAGCCACCATCCTGCCACATTTTTCCAAAGAGAATCGCGCATAGCCCCAGCAGCGAGCCGACCGACAGATCGATCCCGCCGGTGACGATCACCAGCGTTTGCGCCAGCGCCAGCAAACCCAGTTCAACGCTGAGCCGGGGAATCTGCAGGAAATTGGCCCGCGTGGCGAAGCGCGTCCCGATGATCGAAAAGATCAGCAGCTCGGCCCCCACCAGAGCCGCCAGGACCCAAAGCTGCGAACGGGCGGGATCGATCTGCTTCCGCGAAGCCGCAAGCGGAGATTCGGTCATGACGGATGTCATCCCGCGGACCTCCGATTCAAGCCATCCGATGCAACCGCCAGTAGAATGATCAAACCCTGAATCGCCTTTTCCCACTGTGCCTGGATATGGAGGAACACGAGGGCCGAGCCAATTGTTCCCAGGAGCGCGACGCCGATGAGTGTGCCGAGCAGCGTTCCGCGTCCACCGGAGATGGCAGTGCCACCCACCACGACGGCGGCAATCACCTGAAGCTCCAGCCCATCACCCGAATTCGGATAAACCTCGGCAAATTGAATGGTATTGAGCAGTGCCGCGAGTCCCGTCAGCGCGCCCATCAGGACGAAAACCCAGAACAGCACGCGAAACGGCCGAATGCCCGCGAGACGCGCCGCCTCACGATCCGATCCGACGGCATAAACGCTGCGCCCCATCGCCAGCCAGCGCACGCCCGCGGCAAACGCAACAAGTATTGCAATCGCAATAATAATGATCGACGCCTGCCCCCACCGCTGCGATGCGCCAAACCATTGCAGCCAGTCCGGGAGATGGACTGCCGCCCCATGCGTCAGCCAAAGCATCGCGCCGCGCAGGATGACCATCGTTGCAAGCGTCACGACGATCGAAGGAAGCTTGAGAGCCGCGACTAGGACACCGTTCGCCGCGCCCATGATCGCGCCGGCGGCGATGGTTCCAACGACCACTGCAGGAACGGGCCACCCGAGACCCGCCAGCAAACCCGCGACGACGCCGCACACGGAGAATTGCGAGCCGATCGAGATATCGATCTCTCGCGCCAAAATGATCAGCGTCTGTCCGACGGCGGCAATCAGAATCGGCGCGGCGCTGACCCAGGTCAGGCGAAATTGCACCTGATAAAAGCCCGGCCGAATCGCCGCCAGGATCGCCAGCAAAAGCCCATACGCCGCCAGCACCGACAATTCGCGCTGATATCGGAAGACAAACGAATCACCACGAGCGGATGCTATCGAGACAGGAGACGACCATGAACTCATGCCATCACCGCCCCGCTGCCCGCGGCCACTTGCTCACCCGGGCCATGCCCCAGCGCCATCTCCAGAATCCGCTCCTGCGTCGCCGCCGCGCGGTCGAGCATTCCCAGGAGCCGGCCGGCATGCATCACTGCAATGCGATCGCTCATTCCCAGAATCTCCGGAAGCTCCGAAGAGATCATGATGATCGCCAGGCCGTTCGCGGCAAGCTGCCCCATCAGGCGGTGAATCTCGGCCTTGGCGCCAACGTCCACGCCCTGCGTCGGCTCATCCAGTATCAGCACCCTCGGCTCCGTCGCCAGCCAGCGCGCCAACGCGACTTTCTGCTGATTACCACCGGAAAGGTTGCCGGCCGGAACGCTCGAGGAAGGCGTTTTAATCGCAAATTTGGAGATAAATTCATCGGCGATGCGGCGCTGGCGGGAGAAATCGAGCCACCCGCCATGCGCGATCTGCCGCAAGACCGCGAGCGTCACGTTGGCCGCCACCGACATCTCCAGGATCAAACCATGGCGACGCCGATCTTCAGGCACATAAGCCAATCCCAGCGACACCGCGCGCGAGGGCGAATCGATTTTGACGGGCTTTCCGTGAAGAAGAATTTGTCCTTCGTCGGCCGGCGTCAGACCAAAGAGCGTTCGAGCCAGTTCCGTCCGCCCTGCACCGACCAAACCCGCGAGGCCGAGGATTTCGCCTGCGCGAAACGACAAGCTCACGTCGCTTACACCCGCCACGGCGCAGCTCAGATTTCGAACCTCAAGCGCGGTTTCGCCAATCGGCACCTGCACCTTCGGAAACACCGCCGACATTTCGCGGCCAACCATCAGGCGAATCAATTCCGCACGATCGACATCCAGCATGCAGCGGGTGGCGATGCGATTACCATCGCGCAGCACCGTGACGCGATCTGCAACCCGCGGCAATTCTTCGAGGCGATGCGAAATGTAAATCATGCCGACGCCTCGCCCGCGCAGCTCATCAATGACGCGAAAGAGGTTTTCAACTTCGCGATCGCTCAGCGAAGCAGTGGGCTCATCGAGAATCAGCACCTTCGCATTGCTTCCGATGGCCGCCGCAATCTCTACGAGCTGCTGCTGCGGCATGGTTAGACTGCGGACACGCGCATCGGGCGAAATGTTCGCACCCACTCGCGCCAGCAACGCCGTGGCATTCTGTCTTCGCTCTTTCCATCGAAGAATCCGCCACGCGCGCCCGCGCTCAAGCCGTAGCGCGATGTTTTCCGCGACGGAAAGCTCCGGAAAAAGAGCCGGCTGCTGATAGATCGCCGCGATGCCCAGGGAACGCGAAAGATTCGGGTCCATCTTCTCGATGGTTTTGCCCGCGAAGGCGATGGTGCCGCCATCGGGCGCATGGGCGCCTGTGATAATCTTGATGAGCGTCGATTTGCCGGCTCCGTTTTCGCCAATGAGCGCATGAACTTCGCCCGTGCGAAGATCGAAGCCGACGTTCGACAGCGCGCGCACGCCGGCAAAGGATTTGGAAATCGAATGAAGCTCCAAGAGGTTTTCCAAACGCCGCTCCGCATGCTCGAGAGAAATCACCTGCGATGGATCCGCACCTTCTGCTCGTAATCCTTGATCTGCGTTAGCCATGCCGGGCCGACCGGCACATTTTGCTTCAGACAAAAATAGTCCCACACCGCTCCGACCGGGAGCAATTTGTTTTCTTCCATCAGCGCGAGGCGCGATGTGTAATCGCCTTCCGACTCCGCTTGGCGCAGCGCTTCGATCGGCTCCAGCAATGCCGCCAGCAGCGCCTTGAGCATGGCTCGCGTGCCGATGACCCAGGCGGCGACGCGATTGATGCTGGCATCGAAGAAATCCAGCCCGATGTGAACGCGATTGAGATATTCGCCGCGCACCAGTTCCTGCGCGATGGCCAGCAGCTCGTCGCCGAGCGTGACGACATGGTCGCTGTCCCACCGCACGCCCCGGCTCACGTGCAGCAACAGGCGATCGAGCCAGTTCATCACTGCCGAGATTTTGTCGGAAACGACTTCGGTCGGATGGAAATGACCCGTGTCGAGGCACAAAAGCTTTTTGCGCGTAACCGCATAACCCAGGTAAAACTCATGCGAGCCTACGACATAACATTCCGAGCCGATGCCAAAGAGCTTGGCTTCGACTGCATCCAGATTGAGCGCGGGATCGATCGTCTCGGCAAAAACCGCATCGAGCGATTGTGCCAGAAGCTCACGCGGCCCCTTGCGATCGGCCGGCGAGTCTTTCGACCCATCGGGGATCCAGACATTTGTCACGCAGGGGGTGCCAAGTGCTTTTCCCAACGCCGCTCCGATTTTCCGACACGCGATGCCGTGGTCGATCCAGAACCGGCGGATGCCTGGGTCGCGATGGGCGAGCGTGTAGCCCGAATCGGCTTTCGGATGAGAAAAAAAAGTGGGATTGAAATCGAGGCCGATCTTCGTGCTGCGCGCCCAGTCGGTCCATCGTTGGAAATGAGCCGGTTCGAGCGCGTCACGATCAACTTTCCGTCCGCCCGTCTCGGCATAGCTTGCGTGGAGGTTCAACCGATGCCGACCCGGAATAAGCGATAGGACCTTTTCGATATCCGATCGCAATTCATCAGGCGTCCGCGCCTTGCCGGGATAATTACCAGTGACCGCAAGTCCGCCGCCCAGCGCGAGACCGGAGTTTTCAAATCCACCGACGTCGTCGCCTTGCCAGCAATGCAGGGAAATGGGAATCGAGGTAAGACGCTGCATCGCCCGCTCAACATCGACGCCACGATCCGCGTATTGCCCGGCCGCGATGGCAAAAGCCTGCTCGGTGATCTGTTCGCTTTTTGGCATGGTTCGATGGACGAGATTATGGCCGAAAGCGTGGGTGGGATTCCAGTTATCAAGATAGTTGGAGTTGCGCGATCATCGAGGATTGAATGCATTAATTCTTCCGCGCCGCTGGACGCGCTCCGCAGGCGGACCCGCTAAAAATTGTGCTTGCGAGGAGGTTTACAACATTATCGGACGTTATCCCATTTCCGATTCTTGGGCGACGCACGGGATGTGCCGATAAGGAATGAGACGGATCGAGGTTTCCATGAAGCGATTTGCCACCATTTTCGCAGCGTTCCTCGCTTTTGCCGCGGCGTTTCGCCCGGCGGCACATCCGCAACCTGCACCGGCGGCGATCGTTCATCCGGCCCGCGCGAACTCACAATCAGTCAAGCAGATCGACGCCGCCGAGCAATATAATGTATGGGAACTTCAGCAGGGTGCGCTCGGAATGGATTAGAACTGGCTGGCGCGCGTCCGTCGGCAAGCGAACTGCCCGCGAATTGCATATCATTCTCAGCACATGGGCCTCCCCTTTCACTCCATTTACCGCAATGGCTTTGCGCGGGTATCGGTTTGCGTGCCGCGCGTGAAGGTGGCTGATCCGCCGTTCAATGCCGGTCAGACGATTGAAATGGCGCGAGAGGCGTCAAGCGACGATGCGGCGTTGGCTCTCTTCCCTGAGCTTGGCATTTCCGGCTACTCCAATGACGACCTCTTTCATCAGGATTCGCTGCTCGATTCGGTGGAAGCCGAATTGGAAAAGATCGTTCAGGCGAGCAATCAGCTCGCGCCAGTTCTGATGGTCGGCGCGCCGCTGCGATTTGAATCGAAGCTGTTCAACTGCGCGGTGGTGATTCACCGCGGACGGATTCTGGGCGTCGCGCCGAAAAGCTTTTTGCCCAACTACCGCGAGTTTTACGAGAAGCGACAGTTCGTGCCCGCGAGCGCCGCGGTGCAGCGCGACGTCCGTCTTCTCGGCCAGGAAGCGCCATTTGGCGACGACCTCGTTTTTGAAGCGATCGATCTGCCCGGCTTTTCGCTGTTCGCGGAAATTTGCGAAGATGTCTGGACGCCGATCCCCCCATCGACATGGGGCGCTCTGGCCGGCGCGACGGTTCTGGCGAATCTTTCGGCCAGCAACATCATCATCGGAAAAGCAGGCTGGCGGCGGGCGCTGTGCGCGGGGCAGTCGGGCAAATGCGTCGCCGCGTATCTATACACCGCTGCCGGTTTCGGCGAATCGACCACCGACCTGGCCTGGGACGGGCACGCGCTGATTTACGAAAATGCGAACCTGCTGGCCGAATCGCAGCGATTCAGCGATCAACCGCAGCGCATCACGGCGGACATCGATCTCGATCGCCTGCGACAAGAGCGCATGCGCCTGACCAGCTTCAATGATGCCGCTTCGATGTATCGCGAGCGGCTGTCGCGCTTTCGACGAATCCAGTTTGATCTGAAGCCCGCGACGAGCGAAGTGCATCTTCGGCGAACGGTCGAGCGGTTCCCTTATGTGCCGCAGGACCCGGCCGAGTGGGACCAGCGCTGCTTCGAGACCTACAACATTCAGGTCTCCGGCCTTGAGCAGCGCCTTCGCGCCACCGGCACGCGGAACGTCGTCATCGGAATCTCCGGTGGGCTCGATTCCACCCATGCGCTGACCGTCTGCTGTAAGACGCTCGATCGGCTTGGCATCCCGCGCGAGAATATTCTCGCTTATACGATGCCCGGGTTCGCGACCAGCGATAAAACCAAATCGAACGCGTGGAAACTCATGCGCGCCTTGCAGACCAGCGCGC
>JANWHF010000300.1 GCA_025450555.1 Tepidisphaeraceae bacterium
CCGATCGCGACGATCGCGGCCTTGATCTTCTTCTGCTGGCGAAGCTTGGGAAGAAGGTTGATCGGCCCCAGCACCGGCAGGCCGCCAATGACTTGCCCGACGAGCGAAGCATTGGCATCGACGAATCCGACAGGCTCGCAGGTGTTGGCGCTGCGAAGAATGTCCAGCACAACTTTGCCATGGCCGCCGGCCCCAATGATGATGGCTTGCATGACTGCTCCAAGGTAGAACAAGCGCTATCGGTATTATCGGACGAATGGCGTAAAACCCTCAACTCAATACGGGCAAGGAATGACCTCCACGCAAACGCTGCCGACCCAATCGCAAGCAGAAGCCGAGCATCAGCCTTACGTCCCCGATCAGGCCAACTTGCCGGAGTTTACGCTGGGGCCGATCATCGTCGGTGCGATCCTGGGCATCGTCTTCGGGGCGTCGTCGCTCTACCTGGTACTGAAAGTCGGGCTGACCGTTTCGGCATCCATTCCGGTGGCGGTGCTATCGATCACGCTCTTTCGCGTCTTCTCGCGGGTGCTGGGGATCCGCAGGGCCACCATCCTCGAAAACAACATCGTGCAGACGACCGGGTCGGCTGGCGAATCGATCGCCTTTGGCGTCGGCGTCACCATGCCGGCCCTCATGCTGCTGGGCTTCGATATGCATGTCGTGCAGGTTATGACGGTCGGCGTGCTGGGGAGCCTGCTGGGCATTTTGATGATGATTCCGTTGCGGCGGGCGTTCATCGTCAAGCAGCATGGCCGGCTGACTTATCCGGAGGGAACCGCCTGCGCAGACGTGCTGATCGTCGGCGAGCAGGGCGGCGCCACCGCCACCACCGTCTTTGCCGGATTTGGGCTGGCGTTCATCTACAAATTCCTGATGGCGGGGATGAACCTCTGGCAGGACACGATCAACATTCCGCTGTTCAACCTTAAGGGAAAAGGTCTCCGCGGCGCGGTGCTGGGCGGGGAAGTATCGCCGGAACTGCTGGGCGTGGGTTATATCATCGGCCCGCGCATCGCCGCCACCATGCTGTCGGGCGGGGTGCTTGCTTACCTGGTGATCGTGCCGGCCATCGTCTTTTTCTCAAGTACGCAGGGCGCGCCGGTGCCGCCCTCGACGAAGCTGATTACCGATATTGGCCATGCCACGAGTCTCGGGCAGATCATGAAGATCCTCGGTGGCATTCGCAACGATTACGTTCTTTATATCGGTGCTGGTGCCGTCGCCGCGGGCGGATTGATCAGCATGTTCCAGGCGATGCCGCTCATTTTCAGCTCGATCCGCTCGGGCCTTCGAGATATGAAAGCCAGCAAGGCAGCTCCATCAGCCTCGCGCCGGGCGGTGCCTCGCACGCATCGCGATCTGCCCCTGGCGATGGTTTTTTTCGGATGTACCGGGCTGGTGATTGCGCTGACGCTCACGCCGGGCGTGGGGCTTGGCTTGAATTTCCATGGCCTGGTGGGAGCGCTGCTGATCGTCTTTTTTGCATTTTTGTTTGTGACCGTCTCGTCGCGATTGACCGGTGAAATCGGTTCATCTTCTAATCCAATCTCCGGCATGACCGTCGCCACGCTGTTGTTTACCTGTCTGGCGTTTTTGATCATTGGCCACACCAGTCATGCCGCCATGCTCACCGCGATGACGGTGGCCGCGGTGGTCTGCATCGCCGCTTCCAACGGCGGCTCGACATCGCAGGACCTCAAGACCGGCTATCTCGTCGGCGCGACGCCTTACCTTCAGCAATATGCCATCATGATCGGCGCGCTGACCTCGGCCCTCGTGATGGGGTTGACGCTTCTGCTGCTCAATCGCGCGGGCACAGTCTATACGACGCGCCCTGAATTTGTTCCCGCTTATACGGTGCAGGATGTCGCGAAGGATTATCCAGAAATGGAGCGCGCTGGAGGACAGTACTCCACCGACGCCAAAGACTATCACGTCGTTCGCGCCCTTGAGGGACAATTCCCCGGCGTTTTGCCAGGCAAGTATTTGGCCGACGATGCGGGCAAGCTGAAATATCTGATCGATCCGGCAATCAACGGTCGCGTGGACAAGCGCGATGATGGCGCACCGGTGGCAAACAAATTCGAGGCGCCCAAGACGCGCCTGATGGCACTTATCGTGCAGGGAATTCTGGGGCGAAAGCTGCCGTGGGATCTGGTCCTAATGGGCGTGCTGATCGCAATTGGAGTCGAGTTACTTGGCGTTCCATCGCTGCCCTTTGCAGTCGGGGTTTATCTGCCGATCCAGACATCAATGCCGATCTTCCTGGGCGGGGCGGTGCGCTGGGGCGTGACGCGCATGCGCGCCAAGGGCGCAGCGGAATCCGAAATGAGTTCCGGCTCGCTGTTTTCCACCGGCTACATTGCCGGGGGAACGATTGCCGGGGTCGTCATCGCCTTTCTCACCTTTGCGCCTCGTATTGTGTCATTAATGGACCTGAACAATCACTTGCCGGCCCAATGGAATGGCAGCATCTGGCCGGCGGCGGCCGCATTTGGGCTGTTGCTGGTCGTCCTGTTGCTTGTCGGTTCCGGCGTCTTCACGTCTCCGCCGCCGGTGGCAGGCGTCGTTCGCGAGAAGCGAAAGGCATGATCGCTTCATGCCGCTACGAAGCTCTTGCGACGGTGGATCGCAATCCTTCCAACTGCTTTTTCAGCGGCTTTGAAAGCGGCGGCACGTTGGGCAGCAGGCGGTTGACTTGCAGCAGCAGGTCTTTCACTTCGTTTCGGCGCGTTTGATCTTTGGAAAGCAGATCGGCCAGACCAATCATCGCTTCCACGCTGCCGGGATCTTTTTGCAGCGCGGTTCGAAACGAGTGGGTGGCGGCATCCTGAAGTCCGTTGTTGGCCTGTACGCGCGCCAGTGTGTCATAGAAATTAGCGTTTTCGGGTTCCGCTGCCACCGCAGACTCCGCCAGCTTGAGCGCCTCGGCCTGATCCTGGTCACGATTCTCCAGCCAGAGCACGTAGGCCAAATCATTTTTCGCGTCCGGCGATTTGGGTGTGAGCGTGATCGCCTTGCGATATCCAGCTTCCGCGGCCGGCAGGTCGCCCAAAGATTGATTTGTATTGCCCCACAGCAGCCATTGCTCGCCGGAGGCATCGGGGCGAGAAATGATGGGCTTCAGCAGGTCGCGCGCTGCAAGTAGCGCCTGAGCCGAATCAAATTGAAGGCCGACTTCAAACCAGGCATCGGCCAAGGCCAGTTGCTCGGAAGGTGAATCCTTCGAAATCAAAGGTTGAATCTGAGTAACCCACTGGCTGGCCGAATCCAGATCTTTATGGCCCGCTGAAGTTAAGGAGAGCCAGGTTATGCGCCAGCGCGGTGAATTGACGACCAACGGTTGAAGCAGTTTTGCCGCTTCATCGCTGCGCCCCGAAGCGATCAGTGCGCTGCAATACATCGCCAGCACCTGCGACTTCTGGGCATCGGCCAGCGATGCATTGACGTAGGGAGCCAGCAACTCAAGGGCACGAGGCGCATCGCGCCGTGGTTGTCGCAGGGCGATCTGCGCGCCCAGCAAGTCGGCTTCGAGCGGATTATCCGCCGATCGGCGGCGCCAGCGTTCATCGGCTTCAGCGGCGTGGAAATAGTCGCCGATGGCCAGGTAAATATGCGCCAGCATGTTCGCCGGAGCGGGGCTTGCCGGGTCGGCCAACGATGCGCGACGAGCCAACTCAATCGCTCGATCAACCCGACCCGCTCCGAGGCTCAGTCTTGCTGCCTGTACCTGCAGCGCGACATTGCTCGGATATTTCTCGGCTATCTCGCGCGAGCGGTCGGCGGCATTCTCGGCCGGAGAAGCGCTCTGTAACGCCTCCACCAGCGAGGCCAACATCTCATTGGCGCCGCCATCGACCGGATTGTGCGAAAGCAGCTCGACCAATGGCTCCAGTGATAGCGGCGAGGAGATTTTGGACAGTGAAAGGCTTTGGTTTCGCAGCGCGATCAGCACTTGGTTATCTGGCAGCGACTTGAGTCCTTCGCCCGCCGCCTTGGCGGCATCAGCGAACCTCCAATGCCGCATCAGATTGCCCGCCAGCGCCTCCCACGCATCCAGGCTGCCCGGTGCTCTTCGCGTCGCAGCTTCATAAAGCGATGTCGCTTTCTGCGCATCGCCCCAATGGTCGGCAAATTGCGCCTGATAAAGCTCGTGCTCGCCGGGCAGCAGCTTGGCGTGCTCGATCCGCTTCATGCAGGCCTGCGCGTCTGCCATCTTTCCATGACCGGCAAAGAAATCGGCTGCCGTCAGCAGGCATTGCGCATCAGCCGGCTCGATCTTGAGAATGGCCTGGTAGTTCGACGTCGCCGGATCGAGCTTGCCGGCGCGGGCGTACAAGCTGCCGAGCAAAACGTCGCGGCGGGGATCGTTATCGCCTCGTGCCTTGTCTGCTTCCAGCAGCGCAATCGCCTTGGCCGGCTGGTTTAGTTCCACATAGCGCTGCGCGATCCATTGATGCGTCAAATCTCCAAGTGCCGGATTCTGTGCCATTCGATCCAGGAAGCTCAGGGCATCACTGCTCCGATCATTGTCAACCAGAATTCGAATCAGCTCGGCAGCTATTCGAGGATCGCCATGACTGGCATCCGCGGCAGCCGTCCACTCGGTGATCGCACGCGGAATGTTGTTCACTTTCTCCAGCGCGATCGCCAGCAGATGATGTGGCTCGGCTAACGTCGGGGCCGCGTGGGCGACTTCGGTGAGAAGATTCACCGCCTCGCCCTTGTCTTTTTCGCTCATCGGACCGGCCAGCAGCCAGCGGCTGCGCCCGATTTGCCAGGCCAGTCCCTGCTCGCCGGTCAGATCTCTAAGCCGATCGATGCTGCGCTCCCAGAAGGCCCGGTCCTGCCGCGTGCTTGCGGCCTCGAGCACGGCAGTTTGCACCTGAAGATCGTGTGAATTCTGATCCCCCAGAGCGATCCAATCCTTCTGCGCCGTGGCATCGCCGATCAGTTCCTTGTATTGAGCAATCGCCAGCGACCAAGACGCCTTGGGCTGTTTTCCATTGGCCGCGTTCTGGAGTAAACGCAAACCATCGGCCGGTTTCTGCCCGTCGAACAAGGCGCGCGCCTCGGCGGCGGCAATCTCCGGGGTCAGCCCATAAACCTTCTGTGCCTGCTCGCGAATCAAATCGCCCTGTCCGAGCTCGCGGACATCACTGACATTTGCCAGGTCCAGAAGCGCTTTTTGTGGAAGCGTCTTATCAGTAAGCACATTTCGAATGGTTGCCAGCGCATCATCGCGCCGGCCAGCTTGTGCGAGAATATCGACGTAAGGCGCAATAGTGAGGGGATCGATGTGATCTTTCTGAGAATCCGTAAGACGCCCGAGAAGCTGAGGCGGCGAGACGTCCCGACTGCCGGCCATCACGCTGGCATACATGGAGAGCGTTCGAATCGTCTGGGCTGCGCTGCTCAGCGGCGCGCGTTTAACCGCGTCATTTGCGGTATCCAACGCATAGTCGTATCGGCCGGTGTCGTGGAAAATCCAGGCAGCCATAACATGCGGCGCGGCCCACGCGGGGGCGAGCAGGGCGGCATCATGCAGGGCGGTGATCGCCAGCTCTGTCTCTCCCATGGCTCGGTAAGCCTGGGCGAGCATCATGTCCAACGAAGGATTTCGGCTATCGAATTCGATCGCCTGCTGGACTTCGCGCACCTGCGCCAGGGGCGGCAAATTCGAAAATCGCGCTTTAAGTGCAATGGCCCAGGCTTGAGCGGCCCTGTCGCCGATGCGAAGCGCAAGCGTGGCGACAATCTTTTGACCTTCGGCTGCATGGCTCCCGTCGAGCAGGGCCAAAGCGCGGTAGCCAAGCAATTGGCTGTCTGCATTGTCCGCATCAACGCCTTTGGTCTTTTCCAGTAGCTCATTGGCCTGCCCGTCCTGCCAGAGGCGCTGTACGAGCATGCGCTGCAGGCGAATGTCAGACGACTTCTCTGCCGCGATACGAATCAGCGAGGCCGAATCGCTGTACATTTCGCTCTGGTCCAGCAGGCTGGCCAGTTCTGCGACAAAGGCGGGATCGGAAGCCGGGCGCCCTGCTGCCTGGTGGAGCCATGTGCGGGCTTCGTCGTTTCGATTGATTGCGCGATAAGTGAGGGCGGTTAAAACTTCAAAACGCGGATTCTCAGGGTACTTTTCGCGCAGGTCTTGGACGTACTTGAGCATCTCAGCATCGCTGCGATGCATCTGCTGCATGAGAAGTACCGTCGACTTCTGTCCCGTGAGATTGAATGGCGCAACCTCATTCAAAAGATGACTGGTGTTCAGCGCAGCCGAATAGTTCCCCTGGCTCGAAAGTGCTTTGATTTTAGCCTGCAGCGCATCGATGTCCTTCGGATCGTGCGACAGGATATCGTCGGCCAGCTTCACGGCTTCCTGATTGTATTGCGCCTGCACATACAGGCTTAAAAGAAGCTTTCGCGCTTCGGAAAGATGCGGATCGCCGGGGTGAGCCTGCTGAAGGTATTGCTGAAAAATCTGAATGCCTTCATAGACATGCTCGAGGCGCGGCATTTCGACATTGATGCGCGATTTCCCGTAGGCGAAAAGCGCTTCCCGATCGGTATCCTGAGATTTGCTGACGTCCAGGTATTGTCCGAGCTCTTTAACAGCCGTGTCGTAGTGGCCGGCGTTGTAGGAAGTCATGGCCTGGGCGCGCATGGTTTTCATCCGCGCGGCCAGGTGCCTGGAATCCATGAAGACGGCCCATGCAATGACAGCGGCAACAATGCACAGCCCGCCTAAGAGGATCATCAGCCGACGGATCGTTTTGGGGCGCATTCGCATGTAAATCGTTTATCCAGTCTGAAGGTACAGATGTAGATAGAGCCTAGCTGTACATCGGCATGTTAGATGATGTCGCTTGCGCAGGCATGGTCCAAAGTTATCGGACGCTCAATTACGGCGCCAGCCGACGGATGGTCCATCCGCCGGCATCTTTGAGGATGTATTCGATGCGGTCGTGCAGCCGGCTGGGGCGACCTTGCCAGAACTCGAAACGCGTTGGGCGAACACGATAGCCTCCCCAGTGCGCCGGGCGCGGCAAATTTCCCTGCGGATATTGCTTCAAAAGTTGGTTATAAATTGCCTGAAGTTCGTCGCGAGAGGCGATTGGTTGGCTCTGAGCCGACGCCGCAGCACCGAGTCGGGCAGCGGGGGGACGGACATTAAAGTAATCATCCGATTCTCGCTCAGAAGTGTGGCGCACAGTGCCTTCGATGCGAACCTGTCGTTCCAATTCCGGCCACCAGAACACAAGAGCCGCCCGCGGGTTGTTTTCCAGATCCTGCGACTTTCGGCTCTGGTAATTGGTAAAAAAGCTCAGGTCGCCGCCATCAACTCCCTTTAACAATACGATTCTCGCAGTTGGTAGACCATCGCTCGAAGCAGTCGCCAGCGTCATCGCGTTCGGCTCATTCACTTTTGCCGCGAGCGCTTCGTTGAGCCAGCGAATAAACTGCTGCAGCCCGTCGCGATCCACATCCTGTTCGTCCAATAACTTGCGACTGTATTCGGTGCGAAGCCGGGGCAGATCAACCGCTGGCTCTAACGGATCTTTGGAAGAGGACATAGCCTTAATTCCTTATCTATTCTGGCTTTAGTGTCTCAGGAAGCTCCTCGCTTGGTCCGTCACAGTGGACATATCACCCGAAATAGTCTAGTATTAGACCAATGCCTGATCGTTCAACCAACACTGCTCCACTCGATTGCCCGGTGAATGTCACGCCGGACGATCCGATGATTGCGGCCTGGCGCCAGTTGAGCATCAGCTTCTACCGGATGCAACACCGGCTGGAAGAGATGCTGGCTCCATATGGGCTGGCATTGTCTCAATTTGAGGCGCTGGCCCGCATCGGAATCAAGCCGGGGATGATCCAGCAGGACTTGGTTGGCCTGCTGGTCGTGACCAAAGGCAACGTCGGAGCCTTGCTCGATCGCCTGGAAAACAATGGGCTGGTTGAACGCCAGCCCGACAAAGATGATCGTCGCGCCAAGCGGCTCTATCTGACAACGGCCGGGCGCGCTTTGGTGACGGAACTGTTTCAAAAGTATCGCGAGCTCGTTCGTGAATTACTCAAGCCTCTGAACAGCACCCAACTGCATCAACTGAAGAGCATCATGGAGGCGGTGGACCCCAGCGGCGGACATTGCTGAGCCGGTGGGATCAGCGATGGGTTGCAGTACTTCGAACTTGTAGTCAAGTTTTAGACTGTCAGCCGAAGGACTAAGTATTGCGATATGAAGTTGAAGGGAATGACGTATGAGCACGATTGCTGACCTCGAACCTGAAATTGAAGAAGTTGAAGATCGTCCGGTCCGCAATGCAAAAGGCTCCAACGGCGCGAAGGCAGCGCCGCGCAAGCCTCGCCGTCGTCGCGGAATTATCCTGATCCTCCTCGCGTTCTTCCTGATCGTCGGCGGCACAGTCGCTGTCCTGTACGCGCTACATGCCCGTCACTTTGAATCGACCGATGACGCGTTTGTGGATGGGCCTATTGTTCCCATCAGCCCGCAGGTGGCCGGACAGGTGAGCAAGGTTTACGTCTCGGACAACGCCGAGGTGCATGCGGGTGATCGACTGGTCGATCTGGACACCACGCTCTACGACGTTGCCCTCGAGCAGGCCCAGGCGGCGCGCGAGGCAGCGCAAGGTCGGTTGAAACAGGCCCAGAGCCAGATCGAAAGCGTGCATGCCAACCAGGCGGAAGCTCGCGCCGAGCTTGCAGTGGCGCAGGCGAATGCTTCGTCGGCTCACTCCGATCTGTCGCGATATCAGGAATTGAGCGCCAAGACTCCCCAGGCAGTATCTCGGCAACAGGTTGATACCGCGGTCTCATCGCAACAGGCTGCCGATGCGCAAGTCGCCCAGGCCAAAGCGAAGGTGACTGCTGCCGACGCCCAGCTCGCGACGGCCCAGGCGGCCATCGAAGCAGCCAGGGGTGATGTCGATCGCGCCGACGCCGATATCCGCAAAGCCACGACCGATCGCGATTACTGCTACGTTAAAGCGCCGCAGGCCGGGCGCATCACGCGAAAGAATGTGGACATGGGAGCCTACGTGCAGGTCGGCCAGCCGCTGTTTGCCCTCGTGTCGCATGACGTCTGGGTGACGGCGAATTTCAAGGAAACGCAGCTCGATCAGATGCGGCCCGGTCAGCCGGTGACCATTGGCATCGATGCCTACCCCGATAAGCAATTCACCGGCAAAATCGATTCCGTGCAGGCCGGAACCGGTGCGCGTTTCAGCATGCTGCCGGTCGAGAATGCTACGGGAAATTTCGTGAAGGTCGTGCAGCGCGTTCCGGTCAAGATTGTCTTCGACGATCCCGATGAAATGAAAGATGTCCACACGCTGCTGGCTCCCGGCATGTCCGCCACGCCGGAAGTGAAGGTACGTTAAACGCCCAAATTGATCCTATTGATACCTCGAATGCTTTGATCGGACTGTCACCCGGCAGTCCACTGCCATGACTGCGGCCTTACCGCTTCAACTTGAATCGACGCGACGCCCGGCGGTGAACCCCTGGATCATCGCGGTCACCGTCTCGATGGCGACCTTCATGGAGGTGCTGGATACCAGCATCGCCAACGTGTCGCTGGGGCATATCGCCGGGAGTCTGGGCGCTGCACGCAGCGAAAGTACCTGGGTGCTGACCAGCTACCTGATCAGCAACGCGATCATCGTTCCCATCAGCGGATGGCTTGCATCAGCATTAGGACGCAAACGGTTTTATATGACCTGCGTTGCGCTCTTCACCGCCAGTTCGCTTCTGTGCGGCCTTGCGCCCTCTTTAACCTGGCTGCTGATTTTTCGCGTGCTGCAAGGGATCGGTGGCGGGGGGCTCGCGCCCAGCGAACAGGCGATCCTGGCCGACACCTTCGAGCCGCGCCAACGCGGGATGGCGTTTGCCGTGTATGGCGTGGCCGTCGTCGTCGCGCCGGCCATCGGACCGACGCTCGGCGGATGGATCACCGACAATTATTCCTGGCGATGGATTTTCTTTATCAATGTGCCGGTGGGAATTCTCTCACTACTGCTCAGTTACAACCTGGTGACCGATTCCGAAGGCGCAAAGAAGGAACACAAGGCGGTCTGGAAAAACGGCCTGAAGGTTGATTACGTCGGTTTTGCCCTGGTCGCCCTCGGGCTGGGCTGCCTGCAGATCGTCCTTGATAAAGGTCAGGAGGAAGACTGGTTCAGCTCCCATTTCATTCAACTTATCGCCGCACTATCGGCCTTTGGCATCATCGGGACGATCATCTGGGAATGCGTAGTGTCGAAAGAGCCGATCGTCGATCTGCCGCTGCTGCGCAATCGCAGCCTGATGAGTACCAATATCCTCATGTTTATCATGGGGTTCATTCTTACGTCGACGACGGTGCTGCTGCCGCAGTTTGTCCAGGAGATGCTGGGGTACAATGCCACCCGCGCGGGAATGATCCTCATGCCCGGCGGCTTTGCACTCATGATGGTCTTTCCGATTGCCGGGATGCTGTCCAATCGCGTGCAGCCTAAATATCTGATGGCTGCCGGTCTGCTCATTACCGCCGGCGCGATGTACCATCTGACCAGCTTCGATACCACGGTGACGTTTACGCAACTAAGCTGGGCGCGAGTCTACCAGGCGGTGGGATTGCCCCTCTTTTTCGTACCTTTGAACACGATTGCCTACGGCGATCTGCCGCCCGGAAAGAGCAACAACGCTTCGGCCCTGATGAACCTGATGCGCAACCTCGGCGGCGGTGTGGGCATTTCCATCGCGGTCATGCTGCTCGAGCGACGCACGCAGTTCCATGCCAGCCGACTGTCGTCGCACCTGACGCCTTACGATTTTGCCTTCACCGATCGGCTGCACCACGCCGCCTCTTCGCTGATGGCCCAGGGCGTCAGCGCCGCCAATGCGACCACGCAGGCCCTGGCCGGCATCTATGCCGATCTCCAGCAGCAGGCGCTGATGCTCTCGTACCTCGACGTCTTCCGCATCATGATGTACGGCTGCTTGGTCGTGCTGACGCTCGTGATGTTCTTGCGCAACGTCCGCAAAGGCGAAAAAGTCGCGGTTGGGCACTAAATTTAGAATCGTGCCGACAAGGCGAGCGCACCGCAAAAGAAGTTACCTTTGAGAGGGCTTTGCCGATTCGTTTAAGGCTTCCACACCCTTCATTCCCGGCGATGGCGCATACGTTCGCCCAAGGTAGGCGACGATGTATTTCTTCACTTCGATCGGATCGATGCTGCCGGTATGGCGGTAAATCACTTGGCCGCCGGGGGCCACCAGCATCGTGTGCGGAAGCGGCCCTTCCCATTTGGCATCGAGCGATGAGATCAGCGCATCGCGATCGGCGGACTTGTAAAGGAAATTCGTGCCAGAGACGTGATGTTCCTGCAGGAACTTGAGCGCGCGATCCTTGTCGTGCGGCTCATCCATGCTGATCGTCACCACTTCGAAGCCACGATGGCGATACATGCGCCGCATCTCGACGAATTCGGGAATTTCTGCTTCGCACGGGCCGCACCAGGTGGCCCAGACGTTGATGAGCCGAAGGTTCTGGGAATCGTTGGCGGCAAGGTTCTTCGCGCCAACAGCGTCGATTGTCGCAAGGCTCACCGGTTCCTGGTCCCATTTGGCCAGCGCGGCTCGAACATTGACGCCCTTGTCGGCCCATTTGGTCGAGCAGCCAAAGACGTGCGATTTGGGGACGGCCACGGGCTTGTTTGCGAGAAGATCTTCGATCGCGTCGCGGGCATAATTGTGGTGGACTTCGTGAATGTCGGAATCGTCGATCGCGCCTTCGTATTGCAGCAGTCGATTGGAATCAAAGATAAAAACGTGGGGCGTCGCGAGGACGCCAAAGGCTTTGGCTACCGATTGGGTCTTGCCATCGTAGAGATATGAAAAAGGGTAGCCGAGCTCTTTGGCGCGCAGCTTCATTTCATCAAAAGTGTCGGAGTATTCTGTGTATCCAAGCTCAGCGAGACTGATGGCCTGCGGGTCATTGGGATTTATGGCGACCAGGGCAACGCCTTTGTTATGAAAATCATCGTAAAGCTTGATGATCCGCGACTCGTAGGCTTGGGCGGTGGGGCAATGATTGCAGGTGAAGATCACCACCAGCACCTTTGCCGATGCAAAATCTGCCAGGCGATGGTTTTTTCCATCGACGCCCGGCAGATTAAAATCCGGAGCCGGCTTTCCGAGAGCAAGAGGCGTGACCTCAACCGCATGCACACGATGGCACAAAAACATGACCGCCGACAGCAGAACTGCGACGAAAGTGGTTCTGGCTTGCAACATGATGGCCTCCAAAAACCATTACCCGCGCGGCATCGCCGTGGTTGTGAGAGAAGTTTGCCTATGCGTACAATAACCGAAGGCCGCAGACAGGTGGCATTTGCATGCTGATCAAAAAGCAAGAGGACGTGAAGACTTCGGAAATCACCGATGAAAAGCTATATCGTTCGCGCCGGCAGTTTTTGCGGGCAGGCGTTCTGGGGGCGAGCGTGGCGGCGACCGGTTTTGTCTATCGCCGGTTCAATCCCTTGCCGAGATTTGCCGGTGTCGGGCAGCGAGGAATCGTCATTGCCAAGCCCCCGCCGACGGTTGATCTCAAGGCAATGGGATATTTGACAGACGAGCCGAAGACGCCTTACGACCTCATCACCAATTACAACAATTTCTATGAATTCAGCCCGAACAAGGAAGGTGTCGCGCCTGCCGCGGCCAACTTTGTAAGCGAGCCGTGGAAGGTGGTCGTGGGTGGATTGTGCGCCAAGCCGAAGACCTTCGATTTGGACGACATTAAGAAGGCGATCACCGCCGAAGAGCGCATCTACCGGATGCGTTGCGTCGAAGGCTGGTCGATGGTGATTCCATGGGTCGGATTTTCGCTGGGCAGATTACTTGATCTCGTGCAGCCCAACTCCGCGGCCAAATATGTACGCTTCGTGACGCTGTTCGATACGACGCGGATGCCCATGCAGAGTTCAGATCTGCTGCCGTGGCCTTATCAGGAAGGGCTGCGGATGGACGAGGCAATGCATCCGCTGGCGATTCTGGCGCTGGGACTCTATGGCAAGGTTCTTCCGCCGCAGGATGGCGCGCCCATTCGGCTGGTGGTTCCCTGGAAATACGGATTCAAAGGAATCAAATCGATCGTAAAAATTGAATTGACAGATAAGCAACCCGACAACACCTGGCACCTGTTTATGCCTGATGAATATGGCTTCTACGCCAACGTAAACCCGGCGGTGGATCATCCCCGGTGGTCGCAGAAGACCGAGCTTCGCCTGGGCGATGGCTGGCGAAGGCCGACGCTGCCTTTCAATGGATATGGCGCGCAGGTGGCGCAGCTTTATGCCGGCATGGATTTGCGGGCGAATTATTGATGCTCAGTTAGTGACGATTCATGAAAGATGTGCGATTTGCCAAGTTCGTGGTGATGGTCAATGGGGCTGTCCCGCTCGCGATGCTGGGATTTGATGCCTACCGGCACCAACTCGGCGCCAATCCAATCGCCTATGCGCTGCACACGACGGGGATGCTGGCGCTGGTGTTTCTGATGTTGACGCTCTGTGTGACGCCGGCCCGGAAGCTCAGCGGCGCCAATGTCCTGAGCCATTTCCGAAGAACGCTGGGCCTATATGCGTTTTTCTACGCGACGGCACATCTTGGGATATATTTCGTTTTCGATCGCCAGGCTCGATTCGGCGCGGTAATAAGTGACCTGGCGCTGCGACCGTTCATTCGCGTTGGCATGTGCACCTTCCTGCTGATGATCCCACTAGCTGTCACTTCCACGAACGGCATGATCAAGCGGTTGGGCGGTTTACAGTGGAAGAAGCTGCATCGACTCGTCTACCTGGTCGCGATTGGGGCAGTGGTTCACTATTACGAGCAGGTGAAGGCCGACGTCCGGCTGCCACTGATATTTGCCGGTGTGTTGGCGGTATTACTGGGGTTTCGAGTTCTTTCCGAATCCCGCGGAGCGATGAAACGAGCGGCCCTTGCGCGAGCCGCGCGATTGGCGCGGGAATCATCGCCGGTGTCCAATTCGTGATAATGGAAAAGAGCCAATCCGCTTACTTCGGGTGAGTGGCGCGGGGGAGTTTCGCCCCCGCGCTCTCGTAGAACCGGACGTGAGCCTCTCGGTTCATCCGGCTCCCATCATTCCCGCTCGCCCTTAGGGCGCGAGTCCGGCG
>JANWHF010000301.1 GCA_025450555.1 Tepidisphaeraceae bacterium
GCTCGACGGCTTCGCGCTCTGCAAGCAGATGCTTGTTCCGCCGCACCGGGATGATCGGCTTCCCGACCAGTTGCAGGACCTCGAACCCGGCCGATTCGAAAAGCTTTCGCAGCGAGAGCGGCGTGAAGGTCGTCAACTCAAATTGCTCGCGCTGGTCGGCGGTGAGCCATTGGGTTCGGCTGGTGCGGATGAATTCTTCCAGGGCATCGAGGTTGCCGCGCTCGATGTAATAATCGATTGCGGCCAGCTTGTTGTCGGCGGTGGCGATGACGATGCCGCCGCGCGTCGTGATGCGATGCATCGCTCGCGCGGCAGCCAGGGCATCCGAGCAGATCGACAGCGGATCGCCCATCGCCACCGAAAGCGAAACCGAATCGCGCTCGATCGCATCGAGATTGCCGATGTCGGCCACCAGAAGCGTGGCGCGCTTGGCCCGGCTGCCCATGTCGGCGATCTTGCCGCGGACCTGCTCGATCATGGCGGCCGCGTTATCGACGAAGATGACGCCGAACCCGCTCTTGAGAAGTTTGAGGCCCCATTTCCCCGTGCCGCAGCCCAAGTCGGCGCAGAGCGCCGGCTGCGTGCGCGGGAGAAAAGGCTTGATGAGCCGCCAGGTCAGCTGGTCATGGAAGGCCCAGTAGGGGTCGTCGTAAATCGCGTCATACTGGCGCGCGACACGATCGTGATAGCGGCGTGAAGCGTCGCGCCGGGGGCGCGGGTGGGCGGAGGACATAGGGGCAAGACGATAGCAGACGACGCGGGCAGTCCAAAATCGCGCGTTGCTGGACTTCATCGACGCCAGGACGATGATGGGCCGGAATCCTGCGGATGATCCGCCCGATCGTTTACAGGGCGCTTGGGTCTTGCTACGACAGAGATTATATCATCATGAACGGTCAAGCTAATGATGAGTCGTCGCCTATTTACCACTGCAGCCGTGTTGTCGCTGTTGTTGTTCGCAGCAAGTATTCTCTTTGGGATTAGAAGCTTGAGGTATGTTGATCGTTTTAGCGTGTCACCAGACACGCTTCCATATTGGATAAATGTCTACTCCCAGCACGGAAGCATTCAGTTCAACCTTACCCACTACACCCGATCAGCGCTGAACTACGAACGGATTCATCGCCATGGGCGAAGAGTTATGATTCACTCTGCGCCGCTCGCGATGGAAGGTTGGGATTGGTACAATCAACCGAACCTTCAGTGGAAGTGGGCTGGTTTCGCTTACCGAGAAGAAGAGATGGGTGGCCCACGCTACGCATCGAATTACATCTATCAGGGCGTTTGGTTTAAGGGCCTTGCCGTTCCTTACCCCGCTATCATTATCGCAAGTGCGATGCTTCCCTTCTTTCGGATGCCTGCTCGTCGACGCGTTCCTGCAGGACATTGTACTGTCTGCGGCTACGACCTCCGCGCCAGCAAAGGCTGGTGCCCCGAGTGCGGAACTCAGATAAGTTCAAAGTGACCAATTACCCGAAAATTCCCCTCGTTCAGCGCACAGTTGATCGCGAGGTGAATCTGCCCTTGAAGCTTGTCGAAGAACCCCCACCCTGACCCTCCCCCGGAGTACCGAGGGAGGGGATGGGCTTGCGAATCAATCATCCTTCTGCATTGGATCACACATTCTGCTCGATCAGGTCATACGCTTCCGCGGCGGCGACACCATAGATCGCATGCTGGGCGATCGGTCCGGCAATCTGCGCGGGTTTCTGCTTCCAAATCGGGGGCAGGATCCCAGCGGCCGGCAACCAGCCCAGGTAACCGGCGGCCCAGCAGGTCAGACCGAGAACCATGCCATCGAGGACGGTGGAACTTTGTCGCGGGCGAAGCACGCCATACAGCGCGCCGAAGAATCCGCCATACAGGAAGCTGGAGCCCATCGCGGCGGTTTTTTCGGCACTGCGCGGGATGTATTTCCAATGCCGGGCGGGAATGAGTTTGTGCGCGCGGTTTACGATGTATTCCCCCGGCTCCACGCGCATCGGTTCGCTGGCTTGCGGGAGCCATTTTTTAGTGGCGGATTGGGCGAGCCAGATGGCGGTGGTTCCCGCAAGGCCGCTCAAAGCGCCGATGGCCGCCCGCTTTGCAAGATCACTGACGGGGCATTGGGATTCCTGCATGAAATATCCTTTCGCTAAGCGAAGGATGAGGGTGCAAGAGGGGTGCCATGAGGGAAGAAGCGGATGCGGCTGTTGTTGGGCGATGAAAGCCCGCCCGAAAAAAGTGCAGGGCGCGCGTGCGCATGTTGTTTCATGCGAAAAAGCGCGCGAAATGTTCGATCGGCCGCAAGTGGATTGGCGGCAGGATTTTACGTCCAATTAAGTATAAAATCGCTTGACAACAGTGCGGGGCGCGTATGTAGACTTTTTCAAAAACTTGCTGTATGCATAGGCTGTTATCCGTCCTTAACTTACTGCAAAAATAGAAGTGTTTCCGGGGTCAAAAAAGGTCAAAAAGCGCCCCATTCTGTCTCATTTTGTTCCATGTACGGAGGCGTACTATCCTATCCGGTTGATTATGCGGGAGTTGCGATGAGGGCCAAACTGGGGCGCGACGGGACACTTTGCGCCCCGCGCGCCTCGTTTGTCCCGTCGAGTTTCGCCGAGAGTGGCGAGCCATGTAACTCGATTCGGAGCCGCGCATGCTTGCAACAACCGGCAGCACTCACCTTATAATGTCACGGGGATTAAGGAAGGAGCAGCAATGACACCTGCGATGCGAGGGTTTCGCGGCGTAATTGGATGTTTGGCACTTCTTACGACGACCGCAATGGTGTTTGGCGATTGGCCGCAGTGGCGCGGAACGCATGGCGATGCGAAGGTCGAATTCAATGCGCCGCCAACTTGGCCCAAGCAGCTTACGCAAAAGTGGAAGACAACGGTTGGACTCGGTGATGCGACGCCGGCGCTGGTGGGCGATCGGCTGTATGTGTTTACGCGAGAGGGAGCCGATGAAGTCGCCACTTGCCTCGATGCGAATGATGGAAAGCAAATCTGGCAGCAGGAATATCCGCCTAAAACGATGGTGACCGGCGCAGCTGCCAGCCATCCCGGCCCGCGAAGTTCGCCTGCCGTTGCCAATGGCAAAGTAATCACGTTTGGAATTTCCGAAATTCTTTCCTGCTGGGATGCCGAGAGCGGCAAGCTCGCCTGGCGCAAGGAATTCAACGATGAATTCAAGCAGCCTTGGCCGCGCTTTTACACCGGCACTTCGCCGCTGGTGGTGGACAATCTCTGCATCGTGCAGATCGGCGGCTCAGGAAAAGGAGCCGTCGCCGCGTTCGATCTTTCGACCGGCGACATGAAATGGAAAGCCGACAGCGATGGCCCGGCTTACGCCACGCCGGCGCTGATGGTGTTGGGCGAATCGAAGATCATCGTCGCCCAGACGGAAAAGAGTCTCGTCGGCCTTTCCCTTACAGACGGCAAGGAACTTTCCAAAGTGGCCGCGGCGACAGCGCGAATGGCGCAAAACGCGCCCACGCCGGTCATCGATGGCTCAATGATCATCTACACCGGCCAAGGCTCCGGCACGCATGCTATCGAAATTAAGAAGGAGGCCGACGGCTATTCGACGGCGGAGCAGTGGAATAACGCCCAGATCGGCACGACGTTCAATACGCCGGTGCTGAAGGATGGCAAGCTTTATGGCATTTCCGACCGAGGCAATATTTATTGCATGGATGCCGGCACGGGCAAATCGCTGTGGACCGATACCACCCGGCACACCAACTTTGGCTCGATCGTCGATGGCGGTTCAGTGCTGCTTGCGCTGACGCAGAAGGCCGAGCTGATTGTGCTCGAGCCATCGGATAAGAAGTATACGGAACTGGCCAAATTTCACGTTTCCGATTCGGACACGTATGCCTATCCGGTCGTTTCCGGCAATAAGATTTTCATCAAGGATAAGGATTCGGTCACGCTGTTTGGCACGTGAAGTTTTTTGTAGCGCAGCCGCCCTCGGCTGTGATTTCCGTCTTTCGTCCGAACCACAGCCGAGGGCGGCTGTGCTACATTTTGATGAGTTTCGAACCAACCGAGCTGATTTCATACAAGCGATCGCGATTTCAAACGCGGCTTCCAAAGGATCGCCTTTACACGGTATCGCATTTCTGGCTCTGGCAGCGCGAGCCATCGCTGTGGCGCGTGGGCTTCACGCGCTTTGCCACGCGGATGCTTGGCGAAATTGTCGAGCATGGCTTTGAAGTGAAGCCGGGGCAGCCAGTTCATGTTGGGCAAACGATCGGATGGTTCGAAGGGTTCAAAGCGAGGTCGGACCTGTATTGCATGGTGGACGGAAGCTTTATTAACGGCAACTCCGCGCTCGATGGCGACACAACTTTGATTGACAAAAAGCCATACGCGGAAGGTTGGCTGTATGAAGCCCGCGGCAACCCGGAGCCTAAAGGCATGATGGTCGAGGGATATATCGAATTTCTCAACGCCACGATCGATAAGATGACGCAATAGAGTCGGGATCAGAAGCTATGGCTGGCAAGGCTCGCTACATCATGATCGGCGGATTCCTGGGCGCCGGGAAGACGACCGCCATTTTGAAACTCGCCGAGCACCTGTCGGCAGATGGACTCAAGGTCGGCCTGATCACCAATGACCAAAGCATTGGCCTGGTGGATACGGCAATTCTCTCGTCGCATGGATTTGCCGTGGAAGAAATCACTGGCGGATGCTTCTGCTGCCGATTCAATTCGTTGATCGATGCATCCAATCGGCTCTCGGAAGAGGCCCGGCCCGATGTTTTTATCGCCGAGCCGGTCGGAAGCTGCACCGATCTGAAGGCATCCGTCAGCTATCCGCTTCGCCGGATGTATGGCGATAATTTTTCGATCGCGCCGCTGAGCGTTTTGGTCGATCCCATCCGCGCGCTACGCATCCTGGGCCTCGAGCAAGGCAAGGCCTTCAGTTCGAAGGTCGTTTATGTCTACACCAAGCAGCTTGAGGAAGCCGAGCAGATCGTGATCAACAAGGTTGATCTGGTCAGCCCGCAGCAGCACGAAGTGTTGCGTGATGCGCTGTCGAAGAAATTCCCCAGAGCCACGGTTTTCGAAATCTCGGCGCGCCATGGCACCGGGATTCAGCCCTGGTTTGCGCGGATGATGAACGATGATCTCGGCGGCGATCCGACGATGGATGTGGATTACGATTTGTACGCGGAGGGCGAAGCGCTCCTCGGCTGGCTTAATTGCACGGTGCAGGTGATCGCCAGTGAACCGGTCGATGGAAATCTTCTGGTTCAAAATATCGCGGCTGAAATCTCAGGGCAGTTGGAGCATTTGGGGAGTGAGATTGCTCACCTGAAAATGACCCTTTCGCCAACGGGACACGATAGTGATTTGGCCGTGCTGAACGTCGTGCGAAACGACTGCGCCGGCGAACTCTCGCATCGTCTTGCGGCTCCGATTGAATCGGGTGAATTGATTATCAATCTGCGCGCCGAGGCCGACCCCGAATTGCTTCGATCGGCCACTGTGACCGCGCTCGAATCATTGCGAAAGGGCAAGATTGTGCTGGCTGTGGAGCATCTGGAGAATTTTCGGCCGGGCAAGCCGCAGCCCACGCATCGGCTGTCTAATGCGTGATCGGTAAACCAACGCGGTTTTGAAAGGTAATTCCTTTGACAAGCACGTGTCGTGAGTGAAGTGCGCCGCGTAGAATGGGGCCGACATTATTGCGGCCTTTCGCGGGTCGCGACAGGGAGAATGTAAGCGTGACCAAGCCGGCTCGAATACTCTATTGCCACTGCGCTTTTGCGCAGGTGGTGCCGACGGAGGTCAAGCAGGAAGTGCTGCGGCGGCTCTCGGAATCAGGGGTCGCGTTCGATGCCGTGGCCGACTTGTGCGAAATGTCAGCCCGCCGTGATCCGGGATTGAAGCAGCTTGCCGGCGAAGGGTCCCTGCGGATTGCCGCCTGCTTTCCCAGGGCCGTGCGCGGTTTGTTCATCGCGGCTGATGCAGCATTGCCCGAGCAGGGAGTCGAGATTTTGAACATGCGCACCGACTCGGCCGAGCAGATTGCAGAGACCTTACTGACGGTAAACGGCAAGCCCGTGGCAGCCGCGGAGGACAGCAAGTGAAGCCCAATCCTGTTGCTCCTGTTCTTCGCATCGCTCTCTATGAGAGTGCCGGCAGCACGCCCCTTCCGGCGCCGGCTCGTACTGAGCTACTGAAAACGCTCTTGGAGAAAGGCTATGCGGTTTCGTGCATTCGACCTGGCGCGCCAGTAGTCAGCGCCTTTGCGGGAAGTCTGCTGGTCTTGGGGCAGTTCGATTCTGATAAACCGAACGAAGCCGAATCGGCAGATGGCGCTGTCTCCGTTCATTTCAGGACGATCACCGATTTATCTTCGCGGCAGGTTCTGGAGTTGGTCGAGAGCGTATCGCGGGAATGTAACGCGACAGCTCCGGGCGGCTGGAAGCCCTGGTTTCCAGTCATCGACTACAACCGCTGCACGAATTGCATGCAGTGTTTGTCGTTTTGCCTGTTCGACGTATATGGCGTAAATGCCGAGGGCAAAATCCGCGTTCAGAAATCGCACAATTGCAAGA
>JANWHF010000302.1 GCA_025450555.1 Tepidisphaeraceae bacterium
AAATGCAACGAAATGCAACATTTTTGGCATTTTTGCGGATGTTGCATGGATCGGCGTTCCATCTTTGCGCGCAAGTGCTTGACCCGCTGGCGCCACAATATACCACATACCAGACAATATCCAAACGAAGAAGTTGGCCGATTATTTCGCCATTTTTTAGCTTTTCGGCGGATGCAGAGTGCGAGGCGTAAAGTGTGGCCGTGACGCGGGTGAGCCGATGTTTCATCCCCTCAGGTTGGGGAGCAGGAAAAATGACCGATTAAAATTGCGCTGCCAGATGAACGGAAGGCTCCAGACGCGCCGTCGCGCGACCAATCGCTTACTTCGTGGGCAGCTCTTTGATCTTTCGATGCCGAACAGCATCCCAGCGATTCGGCGACGTGAGAGGAATCTTCAGGACCTCCCAACGAACTGGCGGCTGCAAGGGATCGCTACGGGTCTTTTTGCCGTCTTGACCTCGCCCAACGCCACCGATAGCCTTCCGGCGATTCATGCTCAAGCACACTCCTTTTTATGACTTTCACGTGAACGCCGGGGCGCGGCTCGTGGATTACACGGGCTGGGAAATGCCTCTGCTTTACCGGGGAATCGTCGAGGAACACGGGGAGAGAAGAATGGAGATACGTACATTTTTCTTCGCCGGAAAATGTACTTGTCTACTTATCCCCTTTTTTGCGGCGGCGGGGTCTCGCGCTCTCGCGCGACTCATCGCGTGGCAGATTCCATCGAGTCTTCGCATTTCGAGGCTCCCGGCGCCGGCATTTCGACCGGCAGGCGCGCTAGTCTGAGGGTCAAGCGTGTGCCGGAGATGGGTTCGCTGTTTGCGCTGAGCTGGCCGCCGAGTGCGTAAGCAATGCGTTGCGCAACGGACAGGCCCAGCCCCACGCCTCGGATTCCGTCGCGACGCGCTTCGTTGGAACGATAAAAAGGCTCGAAGATGTGGGGCAAGTCTGTTGCCGAGATACCGCAACCGGCATCCTCGACGCTTATGAAACCCCATGCCTGGTCACACCACGCGCCAATTTTGATTAAAGTGCCCGGCTGGCTGTATTTGCACGCATTATCCAGCAAATTATCAAGGAGCTGTCCGAGCAGAAACGGATGAGTGTTGACGCGTGCTTCACTTGCCGCCGAACAATCGGTTCTGAAGTCAGCGGCGCGCGAATGGCCAGCCCAGGAAGCCAGGTGATCGCTCATCCATTCGCACACGTCGATTGGTTGAAGCTCGGGCCGGTGCGCTTCGGCGTCGAGTTGCGCCAGAAACAGCAGCGTCTCTATCATATGCCGGAGACGATTGGCCTGGCCTTGAACCAGAGCCAAAACCCGCTGGTATTCTTCGACGGGCCTTTGCCTTCGCAGGGCAACTTCAATCTGCCCCAACATGGCCGTCAGAGGCGTCCGCAATTGGTGCGAAGCATCGCCGGCAAATCGCTTTTGCCTCTCGAATGATTCCTGCACCCGGCAGAGCAAGCCGTTGAATTCCTTCCGTAAATCTTCCAATTCATCCTGGCGGCCAATGTCGGGAAGGCGCTGATCGAGATCGGCGGCGCGCATCTTCCGCGCGGCGGCGGCCATGTCGCGCACCGGCGCCAATGCTCGACGGCACATCCGCCGGGAGAAGAAAGCGGTCAAAATCCAGAACGCGGCACAGAGGCCGCATAACCCCGCAAGCAGTTCGCGAAGCGTGGCTGCCGCCGGTTGCAATGAAATGGCGACCGCCACGTGAACCGCGGGGAATTTGTTTTCATCATCGCCCGGGTCGCCCCGATCGTGCGATGCAATCTGGCCAGCGGGCTCTCCGAGTCGGCGTTGCGCAAGACGCCATGGATTGCCGCCAATCGTCACCCTTTGCATCGCCCGCTCGTCGACGGCGATATTTCGCAACGCATCGAAAAGTACTTCGTCCTGGCCGAGGTTCCGCGATCGATCGACCGGCCGGCCGTTATTATCAAGGACGACCCATCGCACGTCCGCGTTGCCGATCTCCTGATCGAGATGCATCTGTCGCTTGGCGGGATTCCATTCCACACCTTCCGAATCGACGTCGGCCGCCGCGCTGAGTGTGGTCAGCACGGATGTCTGGCGGGCATCAACCTCCCGGTAAACGTGGGAGCGCGCCAGTATGTACAACGTTGCCGAGAATCCAACCAACACCGCCGCAAGAGTCAAAAGAAAAAACAGGGTGATGCGCGTCGTGAGCGTCATACGCCCGCCTGCGCCGTATGGAGCGAGCGATCGCCAAAAACATATCCCCGGCCGCGCATAGTGTGGATCACGCGCGGGCCGTGTTTCTCCAGCTCGCGCCGCAGGCTCATCACGTGGACCTCCAGCGCGTTGGAAAGACCGTCGTATCGGTCATCCCAGATCTGCTCGTAAATTCGCGTGCGCGTGAGAACTTCACCGGCATGCCTCAAAAACAGGATCAGCAGCGCCTCTTCCTTGGCGGTCAGACGCAATTGCGTTCCCGCGCGCTCGGCCCGATGGGAAGCGAGATCGACGCAAATGTCCTGATAGCTCAGGAGCATGGACCGCTCGGCGTCGCGCCGCCGGGCGATCACGCGAACCCGCGCCAGCAATTCTGTAAACGCGAAGGGCTTGCACAGGTAGTCGTCCGCTCCGTTTTCCAGGCCTCGAACGCGATCGGAAACGGCATCGCGCGCCGTGAGAAACAATACCGGCGTGTCATCGCCCGCCTGTCGGAAACGGCGCAACAGCGCGAGCCCGTCCATTCCCGGCAGCGACCAATCCAGTAGCACCGCGTCCCACGGCCCTGAACGAAGCGCCTGCCAGCCCGCGTCACCATCGGCGGCATGTTCGACGGTGAAGCCCTCCTCCCGCAGGCCGCGAATTACAAAATCGGCAATTTCGGCCTCATCCTCGATGATCAGGATTCGGAAGCTCATACCTTCTTACTTCTTGTCGTCGCCGCCGTCGTTTTCGGTGTCCTTCTCGTCGGAGATGATCTTGCCGGCCGCGTCAATCTGCAACTCATGCTTTTCTTTTCCCACCTTCAGCTCGACTTTGTAGAAGAGCTGACCTTTTTCGGAACGGATTTCGGGCTCGGTGATCGCGACGCCCGGGTGGGCATGCTTCGCCGCATTCATGACGGGCTCGGGAATGGCCCCCATCGGAATATCGAGGGAGATTCCTTGGACTTCGCCGGTGTCGCTCATATGAACTGAAAAGCTGCCGTTCTTCGCGTTGACATCCACTTCGTAGACCATCTTGCCATTTTCCATGTCTCTGTCGAGGTGGTCGAGCTTGTCCTTGCCGACGACTCGTTTGACTGTCGCTTGAACACCGGGAGGAGCCTTCTCCACCGGAATGTCCTCGTCGGCGATTGCAAATACGCCAACTCCCAATGCAGCCATCGCGATAAACAGCGCGGGTGTTTTGAAGCTCCTGCTCATCGAACGTCCTCCTTCCATACAAATATGAATTTGCCGCAACCGAACCCTTCGGCATGCGTCGGCGCGATCCTATCAATTGGCGGATAACGATAACGTGAATCGACGATAAATTTTTCTTTATTCGCGGGGCGGGGTCGTTATTAGGTGCATGTGGGGCTCGTGCAGCCGATGTGGGGGCTTTTTACTGGCGTCGCAGGAGCAATGCCCTCCAAGTCGCTCCAAGTGCACCCGCGGCTACACGCTGGATTTTCGTCCACCTTGACCTCGCCCAACGCCACCGATAGCCTTCCGGCGATTCATGCTCAAGCACACTCCTTTCTATGACTTTCACGTGAACGCCGGGGCGCGGCTCGTGGATTACACGGGCTGGGAAATGCCTCTGCTTTATCGTGGCATCATCGAGGAGCATGAGCAGACGCGCAACAGCGGCTCGATCTTTGATGTGTCGCACATGGGCCGGTTGCAATTCACCGGCAAGGATGCTGCCGGTTTTTTGAATCGGGTTGTGACGCGAAACCTGGCGGATCAGAAGGTCGGGCAGAGTCGATACAGCCTGGTTTGCAACGAATCGGGCGGGACGATGGATGATGTGATCGTCAGCCGGGATGAGAAGCATTGGCTGATGGTCTGCAACGCCAGCAATCGGCAGAAGCTGGTGGACTATTTCAACCAGACGATCCAAAGCGGCGGCCTTGATGTGACGATGGCCGACCAGACCGAATCGACGGCGATGGTCGCGCTGCAGGGGCCAAAGGTGATCGATAAAGTCAGCGGGGTTCTGCCGGTCGATATCAAGTCGCTCAAGCGCTATCACTTTGAATCGACGTCGGTGATGCTGATCAAGCTGACGGTTTTTCGAAGCGGATACACCGGCGAAGACGGAGTGGAAGTCATCCTGCCGGCGAAGGTTGCTTCGATGGCCATGAAGATGATGGCCGGCGCGACCGATCGGCCGGATGCATCGATCAAGCCGGCGGGTCTGGGAGCGCGCGATACGCTTCGGCTGGAGGCGGGCATGCCGCTGTACGGGCACGAGTTGAGCGAGACGATCGATCCGCTGTCGGTTGGTCTGGGTTGGGCGGTCGATTTGACCAAGGATTTCGTCGGAGCCGAGGCGCTGCGGGCGATTGCCAAGGATGGGCTTAAGCGCAAGCTCGTGGGGCTGGAACTGGAAGGTCGCCGGATTGCTCGGCAGGATACGCCAATACTAAATGACAAGACTGAAGCGATCGGCGTCGCGACCAGCGGCACTTTTGGGCCGACGGTTCAAAAGAGCATCGCGATGGCACTGGTGGATTCGGCTTATGCCAATGAAGGAACGATGCTTCAGGCCGATTTGAAAGGCACATTAATCCCGGCGAAGGTCGTGAAACTGCCGTTTTATAAGAGGAAGTAGGAGCGGCGGGCTCGCGCGATTGATCTCGCTGCGCGGTCTGCCGAAGATCACCATGGATATTCCCGCTGATTATCGTTTTCTCCAGTCGCACGAATGGCACCAGTTGCAGGGCGATACGGTCACCATTGGCATCACGCACATCGCGGCTGATGAGCTGACGGACGTCACGTATGTATCGCTGCCGAAGGTTGGCGCGAAAGTGCAGGCCAATCAACACTTTGGCGAGATCGAATCGGTGAAGGCAACCAGCGACCTATACTCTGGTGTATCCGGCACGGTGACGGCGGTGAATACGGAACTGACCAAAACGCCGGGCCTGGTGAACACGGATCCATACAAAGCCGGATGGATGATCAAGGTAAAGTTGGATGATCCGGCTCAGTTCCGGCAGCTTCTGTCGGCCGCCGACTACGAGAAAAAAACCGGACACTGATTCGCCGCGTATTGCCGATAATCAGACTGAGCTCTTCGTAGCACAGCCTTCCAGGCTGTGAATCGAAGACCACAGGCTGGAAGCCTTTGCTACGAATCGCGCGGTGCCGTGAGAGGCGAGCAAGCGGGCGTCGGCAGCTCTTTAGTTTGACGTGATACCGGGCGACCGAAAGGTCGCCCGTCGAGTTTTGGGCGATCTTGACGGAGAACAGACGCAGTGGCCATGGATCATGCAGAGATGACGACGAAGCAAGAGACGCAAAGCGATCAGGCAGGCATTCTCGCGCCAACGGATACGTTTGTGCGCCGACATGTCGGCCCCAGCGGAACCGATCAGCGCGCGATGCTGGAAACGCTGGGCTGCGATTCCCTCGATGAACTAATCGAGCAGACGGTGCCCGCCGCGATCCGCATGAAAAAGCCCCTGCCGCTCGGCGAGCCGCGCGGGGAATTTGAAGTGCTGGTCGATCTGCGCGCGATCGCATCGCGCAACAAAGTCTTTCGCTCGTTCATCGGCATGGGCTACAGCGACACGATCACGCCGCCGGTGATTCAGCGGAATATCCTGGAGAATCCCGGGTGGTACACGCAGTACACCCCCTACCAGGCCGAAATCGCGCAAGGGCGTCTCGAAGCCCTGCTCAATTTCCAGACGATGATCAGCGATCTGACCGGCCTGCCGCTGGCCAATGCTTCGTTGCTCGATGAAGCGACCGCCGCCGCGGAAGCGATGGCGATGTGCCACGCGATCGCAAGTGACGATGGAAGCCGAAATGCATTCTGGGTTTCGGCGGATTGTCATCCGCAGACGATCGCGGTGGTGCAGACGCGCGCAACGGCGCTTGGCATCAAAGTGGTTGTCGGCGCGACCGATCAGATCGACTGGTCGGGTCACCCATTCTGCGGAATCCTTTTGCAATATCCGACCACCGATGGCCGGATCATCGATTACACGAATGTGATTGCGCAAGCGCATCAGCATGGCGCACTGGCGGTCGTCGCAGCTGATCTGCTCGCGCTGGCTTTGATCAAGCCGCCGGGCGAAATGGATGCGGATATCGCGGTGGGCTCGTCACAGCG
>JANWHF010000303.1 GCA_025450555.1 Tepidisphaeraceae bacterium
CCATGCGCGGGGGCCCCCCTGCCCCCGAAACCCCGACGCTCACCGCACCCGCGCCGCCCACCACTTACCGTGATTCCCCCAAAACCCCCCCAACCCGATCCCGGCGCCCGCGGCTCTTTTCGCTCCACTCCCGGCGTCCCAGGAGCCACGTCAGCGACGCCCTCCCGTGCGCATCGTGTCGCCCTGTGCGCGATTCTTCTTCCCGGCGACTCACGCCAACAGCTTTGCCGCAATATCGTGATCTCCGCCGACGTCAGTGAGGCGCATCTTCCGGCCTT
The DNA here is from genome assembly GCA_025450555.1 of Tepidisphaeraceae bacterium. GTDB lineage: Bacteria > Planctomycetota > Phycisphaerae > Tepidisphaerales > Tepidisphaeraceae > JANWHF01. Next base: position 279 of record JANWHF010000303.1, read on the forward strand.
CAAAAAGGAACGTCAGTTGCCGATGGTCGAGGCCAAGGAGCCGTAGCACCGTCGCGTGAAGATCGTTGACATGCACAGGATCTTCGACAGCGCGGAATCCCACTTCGTCGGTAGCGCCGATGATTTTTCCACCTTTGATGCCACCCCCGGCGAGCCAAGTAGTAAATCCATAGGGATTATGATCGCGGCCCGCGCGCTTGTCGGGATATCGGCCATCGGCAATAGGCGTGCGACCAAATTCGCCGCCCCATATCACCAGCGTTTCATCGAGTAAGCCGCGCGCTTTGAGATCCTTGAGCAGCCCGGCGATGGGCCTATCGATTCTGCGGGCCATCTCGCGATGGACTTTGTCATTCTCGGCATGCGCGCCGTCCCAGTCGTCGCCCCCGGCGCTGCCGGTGAAGATTTGAACGAAGCGCACGCCTCGCTCGACGAGTCGGAGTGCCATCAGGCAATCAGAGCCGAAACGGGCCGACATCTTATCGTCCAGGCCATAGAGCTCTCGCGTCGCCTGCGATTCCCGGCTCAGATCCACCGCTTCGGGCACCGCACTTTGCATGCGGAACGCCAACTCATAAGAAGCGATCCGCGAGGATAGATCATCGACATCCGCGCCGCGCGCTTCCATGTGGCGCTGGTTGAGCCATTGCGACATGTCCAGAATCTGCCGCTGGCTTTGCAGATCCGTGCGATCGGGAGGGTCGAGATAAAGCACCGGCGAGCCCATGTTGCGCAACACCGTCGGCTGATAGGTGCCCGGCAAAAATCCCCGCCCATAGACCGGCGGCCCGCCTTTCACGTCGCCGGTGGTCTGCATCACCACGAAAGCCGGGAGATTTTCCGATTCGCTTCCGAGGCCGTAAGTGACCCACGAGCCCATGGAAGGGCGACCCATCCGCGAGAAGCCGGTGCTCATCAAATATTGGGCCGGCGAATGATTGAATGAGTCGTGATAACACGAGCGAACGATCGCCAGGTCGTCGGCACACTGCTGCAAATTCGGATAGGTGTCAGCAATTTCGATCCCTGACTTTCCGCATTTGCTGAACGTCTGCGGCGAGCGGAGAGCCGTCGCATTCATATGCGTAAACTGCAGCGTCAGTCCCTTGATCAGACTCGGTGGAAGAGGCTTGCCATTGAGCTCATTCAGCAACGGCTTGGGATCAAACGTATCGATATGCGATGGGCCACCCTGCATGAAAAGGAAGATGACGTGCTTTGCCTTGGCCGGGAAATGTGAAGGCCTGGGCGCAAGCGGATTGGCGGCAATCTGCTGCGGAGCTGGCGCGGCAAATCCATCTCGCTGCAGCAGATCGAGTAACGCCCAGGCGCCAAAACCGAGTCCCGCTCTTTGAAGCATCTGCCGGCGGGAGAACATCCGCGGCACGGTGCGATCTGAATGAAATGGGTTGGAAAACATGACCACTTCTCCAGGCTCAATCCACGTAAACAAACTCATTTGCGTTAAAAAGTGCCAGGCACAGCTCCGCCAACGCCTCATCGCGATCGCCAACCGCCTGCGTTCGCTGGTCGAGAAATCCCTGGGCCTTCTGCACTTCGGCCGGTGTCACCGGCCGCCCAAAGCAGAGCAGCCAGGCGGCGGCAATTCCCTTGGAAGAATCCTTTTCACAAATCTCATTGAGATGCTTGGCCATCGCCTTCGATTGGCTCGCAGCAAACGGGCTGTTGAGAAGCGTCAGCGCCTGCGTGGGGACAACCGTTGTGAATCGTCTCGGGCAGCTCGTCATCGAATCCGGTGCATCGAAGGCGGCAAACATCGGCAGCACGAAGGTGCGTCTCGAAAGCAGGTAGATGCTCCGGCGAGTGTGCTGCGAGGCATCCTTTGTAATCGGCCATTTGGATCCAGCATCAAACAGCCCCGCCAATTCCTCTTTGCCCAGTGGAGGGACGACGGCCGGGCCAAATCGTTTTGGATTCAATGTGCCCGCGCAGGAAAGAATACTGTCGCGGATTGATTCACCATCGAGCCGCTGCCGGGGGAAGTGAGAAAGCAGTCGGTTTTCAGGATCGCTCTTTTGCGCCTGCGCGTCGGCGATGCTCTGCATCTGGTAGGTGGCCGAGAGCATGATCTGCTTTTGCAGCCGCTTCAGATCCCATCCATGATCCAGCAGATCGCGGGCGAGGTAATCCAGAAGCTGTGGATGCGTCGGCGGCTCACCCTGATTCCCAAAATCATTAGGCGTGCAGACCAGCCCCTCGCCAAAATGCCAGGCCCAGACACGATTGACCAACACGCGCGCGGTGAGAGGATTGGTCGGACTCGTGATCCACTTTGCCAAAAGCGCACGCCGTTGATCTGGCTCGGCTCTTTCAAAGGCCGCTTTAGTCGAGCCGGATTCCAGAATCGCCGGCACACTCGGTCCGACGATCTCCCTCGGCGTGCTGAGCTGCCCGCGATGCAGCACGTGGGTCTCCATCGGCTGCGGGCGATGAAAGAGATGGAAGCCGGTCTTGTCTTCTGTCTCGATCGTGCACCGCGGGTCGTCCAGATATTTCCTGGGGATTGCGCCATCGGAGAGCAGGCCATTAAGTCCCTTGATGCGCTCCTTGCGAATGTCGGCCGGGTAGGGGCGATCGCTGTCGGCAAAGATCGCCTGCACCGAATAGTAATCGCTCTGAGAAATTGGATCGTATTTGTGATCGTGGCAGCGCGCGCAGCCGAGCGTCAGGCCCAGGAATGCGGTACCGGTCGTGTCGGCACAGTCGGTCATCCATTCATATTCGAGCTGCGTTGAGATCAGCGCCGACTCATCCAACGCGGGGCCGATGCAATACAGATCGGTCGCAATCACGGCGTCTTTGTCGTTTGGCCACAGCTCGTCCCCCGCGATCTGCTCCTGGATGAAGCGATCGAAAGGCTTGTTGGAACTAAAGGAGCGGATGACGTAATCGCGATACTTCCATGCATTGGGATAAAGATGATCCTTTTCAAAGCCGCTGGTGTCGGCATATCGGACCGTGTCGAGCCAGTGACGAGCCCAGCGCTCGCCATAGGCCGGTGAAGCAAGCAATTCATCGATCAGCCGTTCGTAGGCATCGGCCCGATCATCGTGCGTGAAGGCATCGATCTGCTTCAGCGTCGGCGGCAGCCCGGTCAGATCAAAGCAGGCCCGGCGAAGGAGTGCTAAACGATCGGCCCGCGATGCCTGCGAAAGGCCTTGAGCTTCGAGCTTGGCCAGGACGAACGCGTCAATTGGATTGATCGGCCAATGCTTTTGGTGGACAGCCGGAGGCTGTGGATGCCCGATGGGGGAAAAGGACCAGGGAACCGGGCGACTGGGCGTGGCAGGGGGCGCATCTGCGCCTAATGAGCGCTGCGATACAGATGCCGCCGTGACGATTGTAAATCCGGTGATGAGGACAAGACAGGCATGCCGCCACGACGTGTACATTCCCTTTTATAACCTCCAGATATGCAATCCTCTGGTCGCCAAAGATGATACCCGATTGCGCAAATGGGTGTTGCATTTATCTTGTAACAAGCCAACGCGGCTCCTATCTTGCTGGCTGCGGATCGTGCCTATCATTGTTGACTGCGATAAATGGAGAAACCATGCGGAATGGCAGCATCTTTTTTGGAGCGCTCGTCATGGCAATTTCCAGCTTCTTTGGCTCCGCTCATGGATCGCCTGCGCCCAATCTTCCCGCGGCGGCCGTTCAGCTTCAGACCGACAAGACCGCTAAGCCCGGCGAGTTGCGCACCGCTGTCGTGGCCGGTGGTTGCTTCTGGTGCATCGAAGGTGTCTATCAGCAGCTTGATGGCGTGAAATCCGTTACCTCCGGTTACGCGGGCGGAACGAAGGAAACTGCAAACTACGATACCGTCTGCACCGGAACGACTGGCCATGCCGAATCGGTGAAGATCACCTATGACCCGACCAAGATTACCTATGGGGAGCTGCTTCGAGTCCTTTTCACCGTGATCGATCCGACCCAGAAGGATCAGCAGGGGCCGGATGTGGGGCATCAATATCGCTCGGCGGTTTTCTACCTGGATGACGATCAAAAAAGGGTTGCCGAGGCCTACATTCAGCAACTCAACGCGACGAAGATCTTCAAGCAGAAGATTTCTACGACTGTTGAGCCGCTGAAGGCCGACGCGTTCTACCCTGCCGAGGCCTATCATCAGAACTTCGTTGCCTGCCATCTGCTTCATCCCTACGTCCGGCAGGAGGCCCTTCCCAAGATCGAGAAGGTCCGCGACAAGTTCAAAGAGGAAGTGAAAAAGGAAGATAATACGAAGTAGGAGTGGGCGGGGCGGCGAAAGTGCCGGTCTGTACGCGATTACTTCTTCTCAGCTTTTGCCGGCTGCTTCATCAGACTGTCGCGAAGCGCGTTGACCGCAGCAATGCGCGGCTGATCTTCCAGAGTCGCATCGAATGAAAGCGTGCGGCCCGTCAATCGCTCGAGCCGCGCGATTGCAAGTTTGCTGAGCGTCGCATCTTGGCAATAAAGACAATCGATCAGGAAATCCGCATTTTCATGCAGTCGCGATGAGGTTTCATCGGGAAACGCGGTGAACCGCGAAAGCACTTCATCAATTCGCGCCGTCTGCTCGCAGCTCAACGTCGAACGATTCACATGCATCAGGGACAACGCACCCGGCTTGCCAAGCTTGCGCAACGTGCGCATCGCCAGCGCACGCTGGTGAAATTCCGCTGAGTCCAGCAGCGGCAGTTGCGCCTGCACTTGCTGCATGATCGTAGGTTCGACTGGAAGGTCGCCAGCCAGCACTTGCCAGGCGGCTTCCGATTCCGGCGCCATCGCCGACTCCTGCCGCAGGTGACGGAGGATCGGCAGCACGTATCGATCCAGCAATTCAAAATGCTTTCGATAAAAAGCCGAATAGCTCGGCTCGTTGATGTCCACGACCGCCGAAGCGCCCGACTCTTCGCGCGAGCTGAGGCGCAGCGTGACCATGCCGTTCATGCGCATCAGCAATATGCTGCGATCGCCGGTCGGCATGAACCAGGTGCAGCCAATCTGCAACTCCGAAGGGCGCGACTGGACCTGGTAAACGACATGGTCCATTTCGTTCGGCCATTCCTGGGCCGTGAACTCAAATTCAATCTGATCGGGAATGTCGTGAGAAAGCTCCCGGCACAAAACCGTGGCCGGGTAAGGCAGCTCCTTCAATTCCGCCCGCTGCTCCTCGTAGTATCGCAGCGGCGTCATCACCGGTTGAAGCGTCAGATCATCGCCATCGCGCACGAGCAGAAAGACATCGTTGATGCGCTGCTCTTTCATGAGCGGCTTGGACTTGATTCCCGCTAACGTCTGCTGGCGTTGCTGTGCCAGCAGATTTGAGCTGTCGCCCCCGAAGGCTGATGCGACGCTGGCGAGAAAGATGCCGGTGCATAGCAGAGTGCGTACGACCATAAAGATCCCCGCAAATACTAGGCGCTAGGTCCGATATTGTGTCTATCGGATATTTGGCCGCACGGGATCATCCAAAAAGAGAATACGGTCGGGAAATAAGGCAGTTTTCGGGGCGTCAGAGGCGCATCAACCCGGTTCAGCAGTCGGCACCCGGGCGAATGCCAGCTCGCGCGTGCGCCCCTCGAAACGTCCTTCTGAAGGCGAGTGCGAATCGATTCGGATTGTCCCATCTTCAGCGGGCGGAGCCGCGTGGGCATATTCAGGTGCAATCGCGAACGTCACAGGAATGTCTGAGCCGAAGGGGTACACACGTACATAGCATTTAGCGAGTGGCAGCTTCTGAAAATGGCGGTTGTTCAAAATGATCTGTTTGAGATACTTTGCCTTTTCGCTGTCTGCGGCACCGGCGCTCAGCTCATAAATCTCCAGAGAACAGGTGCGCCCCTCCGGCTCAATCTGAAACAGAACGCCGCACTGATCCGGCCGACGATCGGTCCGATCGCCGAGCAATCCAAGGTGCCACGCACAACGATAAATCTGGCATCCATGTGGGCGAGTCTCGTAGATCGAACAACCATTGGCCACATGTTTGCATCGCGTGTAGTAGGGCTTTCCCAAAGCCGAAGAGCCAATCGCGTCGCAACAGGCTGTGCACTCGCCACATTGGTTGTTGACCGGCGCACCCAGCATGATTGGCAAGCTCGTGGACATTGGATTGCAGTATACCGCAGGAAGGCTGGTTGACGCCCCATTTACCGGATACCCTTTTCTTGCCCGTCGAAATGCTAATTCGGGCGATCCTGAACCGGAGCATGCGTGCAGACCGACAGCGTCACCAGCTACGACGAGCTTCCTTACCACAGCAATCCATTTCACTACACGCATCCCGATGCTCTGGCCACGGCGGCGATTCTTGCGGGCCTTGAGGCGCCGGATGTGCAGCGCTGCCGGGTCCTGGAACTCGGCTGCGCTGGAGGCGGGAATCTGATTCCGATGGCTGAAGGACTGCCGGAGAGCAATTTCGTCGGCATCGATTTGTCTGCTCGTCAGGTGGCCCAAGGCCAGGCAATCATCGACGCGCTCAAGCTCCAGAACATCCAGCTCGAGGCGATGAGCATCCTGGATGTCACGCCGAAATTCGGGCAGTTCGATTACATCATCTGCCACGGCGTTTATTCCTGGGTGCCGCCGGCCGTGCAGGAAAAAATCCTGGAAATCTGCAACGTTAACCTGAGCCGCAATGGCGTCGCCTACGTCAGCTACAACACCTACCCCGGCTGGCACATGCGGCAAATGATCCGCGAGATGATGCTCTTTCATGTCGAGCAGGTTCGCGACCCGCGTCAGCGCGTGCGCGAAGCGCTGACGTTGCTCGATATGCTGGTTCACTCAGCGGGCAATCACGACACGCCTTACGCACAGCTCCTTAAAGACGAGATGGAAACGCTCCAATCGGCGGGCGAGCATTACGTCTTCCACGAGCATCTGGAGGACATCAACGAGCCGCTCTACTTTCATCAATTCGTAAAGCGTGCCGCGGCCAAGGGACTTCAATACCTGGGCGAGGCCCAGAGCTACGAGGGAGCAGGGCGGATCGATCCATCGGCGGCGCAATGGCTCATGCAGCAGACGAACGATGCCGTCCGTCGCGAGCAATATTGCGATTTCATCATGAGCCGGCGATTTCGCTGGACGCTGTTGTGTCACGATGATCAGCCGGTGGATCACACGCCCGATCCGCGCCGAGTAGAGAAGCTCCAGATCGCAGCGATCCTGAACTGCTCGACGCCGGATCCCGATCTTCGCTCGGATGCAAAGGTCACCTTCGTCTCACCCAAAAATGTCGAGCTGACCAGCGATAATCCGATCGTCAAAGGCGCGCTGGCTGCCCTGATTCGCCATAAGCCGGCGGCGATCAGCTTCGATACGCTGTGCCAGGAAATTCAGCGCATGGCGCGGGGAACGGATGAGCCGATGAGCGACGCCGATCGTCAGTTCGCTGCCGGCGCGATGCTCCAGTGCCATCATTCTGGAACGGTCGAATTACACACCTATTTGCCGCCGTTCACGCTTAAGGTCGGCGAGCGTCCAAAGGCGATGCTCATGGCGCGTCTTCAGGCGGCTGATCAGGCGCTGATCACCAGCCGCCGGCATCGCATCATTCATCTCAACCCGTTTGATTTTCAGGTGCTGATGCTTCTGGACGGCACGCGCGATCGTGCCGCGCTGCTGACGGCCATCGAAGCGGCGGTGGCCTCGGGTGAATTGGGAATCAAAGACAAAGAGGGAAACGCGTCCGATCCATCCGTGCTGCCGGATCTGCTGGACCATTCGCTGCGCCGAATCGCATTTGCGGCGCTGCTGGTGGAATGAAACGTGGTATGAGGGATCACATATGAGCGAATCACGAAGCACCAGGCCGCAGATCATCAGCCCCGATACGCTTCGCGGAAGTGCGGACGATCGCACGCCACCGGAGCAGGTGCTGACCTCCAAGTGGCCGGTGCTTCATCATGGGAAGGTGCCGACCGTCGATCCTTATTCACCCGATTGGCGATTGAAAATCTTCGGACTCGTTGAGGCGCCTTATGAATTGACCTACGCCGAGCTTCGCGCGATGCCGGCAATCGATGTCGTGTGCGACATGCACTGTGTGACCCACTGGAGCCGGCTGAACAACGTCTTTACCGGCGTTCCCACGCGCACCTTAATCGAAAGAGCGAAGCCGCGCCCCGAATCGCGCTTCGTGATGTGCCATAGCGAGGCCGGCTTCACAACCAATCTGCCTTTGCAGGAAATTGTCACCGAAGATTGCATCCTGGCGTATCAGTGGGAAGGACAGGATCTTTCGCCAGAGCACGGCGGGCCGCTGCGCGGGCTCGTGCCCCGGCTCTATTTGTGGAAAAGCGCCAAATGGATTCGCGGCATCGAACTTCGCGCCACCGACGCCCCGGGATTCTGGGAGCAAAGCGGCTATCACATGCACGGCGATCCGTGGAAAGAGGAGCGGTTCGGCTGGTAGAACTCGATCGCTTC
>JANWHF010000304.1 GCA_025450555.1 Tepidisphaeraceae bacterium
GTCGGGATCGGCAAGCCCATAACCTCGGCAATCGTAGTAGACTCCTTCAAATTCAATCCCAGCACGATATCTACCTGTTCCTGCATGCGCGTCAGCAGGTTCATCGCATCGCGAATGTCTTCGGCCTTTCGCTTTTCCGGGTCGCACAGATCGACCATGAAAAGCCGGCGCTTGTCGCCGCCGGACAAATACCCTTCCTCCAGCAATTTCCGCCAGACCTGCGTCAGGTAAGGCAGCATCGTCCAGTTCACGAATCCAACGAGCTGCGCATCGTGGATCATCGTCTTGAGCTTATCACGCCCGACACGGGCGACGAGGTTTTCCCAGGTGACGTCATTCATGCCGGCGTATTTGCCGAGCATGAGCTTCCCGTCGCTGAACTCGAGCGCATCCGTATGACCTGGCTCGGCGATGCTGATCACTTCCGCGCGCCGCGCCAGTTCAGCAAAGACCGGGTGCAGCGTCGGGTATCCCACGCAGCCGATATAGGTGACGCCCAGACCGGCTGCTGCAAGGGCATTGGCCATGATCGGCCCATTTCCGCCGAGCTTCATCTGCTTGACGACCAGCTCGTAATTGCTGGATTGGCCGGCGGCACGGACGATCTTTTTGCCGAAGGTGTCGATCGTGGGGATCGCGTCGAAGCTGGTCGGATCGGTGCGCTTGTCCACGACCGCGATGATTTCATCCACGAAGCCGTCGATACCGATGGTCGCTTTGACTTTGCCCAGTGAGGGAAGGGCCGCGGTCAATTGAGAGCTGGCTGATTCGCAAATCTGCTGGCGCGAGCGAGGCATGAACGGTTCTCCAGAGCTAGATTTTAAGTCAGAAATCGATGATCAAAGGGTACCCGAAGGGGATTGAGCGTTCAAACGGCTGGTTTCAGCGCGCCCGTCCGCGAAAGCGCAAGCGACTTGGTAGAAGAAACGGCGAAATGCGCGTTCGATCATTTCGCAGTCATTTCCGCGCGCACGCGAAGGAGCTCGTTATAGAGTTCGGATATAGCTTGCGGAATGACACGGACTTCTCCGACGACGCCCATGAAATTCACGTCGCCGGCCCAGCGGGGAACGATATGCCAGTGAAGATGACCGGGGACACCGGCGCCGGCGCAGCGCCCGAGATTCAGGCCAATGTTGAAGCCCTGCGCAGAGACGGCTCGCCGCAGCAGCTTCACTCCTTCGGTGATCTGCTGTGACAATTCCAGTTGCTCGGCTTCATCGAGCAATTCCGGATCGGGTTTGTGCGCGCGGGGAGCGACCAGCAGATGGCCATTCGCATAAGGAAATCGATTCATCAACACCACGACGGTCGGCGTGGTCCACAACACCAGCCGCTGGCGTTTCTGCTCTTCGTTGGCGCTTGCGCCGGCATCACAGATGAAACAGCCCTCATCCGCGGCCGGCTTGATCAGGCCGCGGATATATTCCATGCGCCACGGGGCGTAGAGCGTCGCGTTTTCCATTCCAGCGACAAGCTACGTCCCGATCTTAAAAAGGTAAAGACTCAGTTATGCTTCCGGCCGCCATGATCGCGAGCGTCGGCGATATCGGGCTCGGCGGCGATTCCAACATCATCGCCATCGCCACCCAATCCGCCGGTCTGTCCGGGTAATTTCCGCGCAGCTTGCTTGCCGCGATCGGTATCGACGCTGCCTCGGCCTTTATCGGGAAGTTCGGAGGCTTCGGCGCCCTGAATATCCAGCGGCCCTTCGCCGGTTCGATTCACATACTTTGGGGCGGCCTGATCGGCGGGTTCATTGCTTTGAGCCATTGATTCTCCTTTTTTCATTCGTGGCTTTTCGAGCGGCAATCACTGTGCCATCAGGCATTTGGCAGTGTGCGACGAGATGGTCCGGTCGAATCAGCGGCGATGGCTTTGCGCTCTCGGCGCCCTCTGCTACACTCGGGGCTGGAGCGTCCACTAAATCTTTTCGACTCGCGCATAAGATATTGAGCTATGTCGTATACCGTCCTCGCCCGCCGCTATCGTTCAGGAACCTTCGATGAAGTCATCGGGCAGGATCATGTTGCGCAGACCTTGAAAAAGGCGATTGAATCCGGGCGCGTTGCGCATGCGTATCTCTTCTGCGGGACGCGAGGCGTTGGCAAAACGTCGATGGCCCGCATCCTGGCCAAGGCGCTCAACTGCGAATCGTTCGACCGCCCCACCGCCGTTCCCTGCAATAAATGCAATTCCTGCCTGGCGATCGCCCGCGGCGACGATATCGACGTGATCGAAATTGATGCCGCCTCGAATCGTGGCATCGAGAATATCCGTGACGTCATCAGCAACGCCCAGTTCCGCCCGGCCCGGGCGCGTTTCAAGATTTACATCATCGACGAAGTGCATGGGCTGACGAAGGATGCTTTCAACGCCCTGCTGAAGGTGCTCGAGGAGCCGCCAAGCCATGTGAAGTTCATTCTGGCGACGACCGAGCCGGAGAAGGTGCTGCCGACGATTTTATCGCGCTGCCAGCGGTTTGATTTCCGAAATATTCCATCGCGAGAAATAGCCGATCACTTGGCGGCCATCTGCAAGGCGGAAAGAATTGAAGCCGACGATGCAGCCCTTCAAATGGTGGCCAAGGTGGGCGCTGGCTCAATGCGCGACTCGCTTTCGTTGCTCGATCGGCTGCTGAGCATCGGTGAAAAACACTTGACGCTTGAAATGGTCGAGCAGTTGCTCGGGCTGCCAAGGGCACAATTGCTTTTCGATCTGGCCAATTCGATCGGCAAAGGCGACGTGAAGCAGGTGCTGACGCAGAGCGACCAGATGATTCAGTCGGGGATGTCTGCCGACACTCTGATCGCGGCCCTGGTCGATCATCTGCGAAATCTGCTGATTGTTCGCACCTGTGGCTTAGAATCGAATCTGGTCGAAGCACCTGGGCTATCGAGCAAGGATCTTCAATCGCAGGCGCAGCAGTTTGATCCTGCCGCTCTCACACAGGATATCACTGTGCTCGAAGAGCTGCGCCGCACGATTCGCCAATCGCAGGCGGGCCGCGCGTTGCTCGATGCGACGCTCGTTCGCATGGCCTTGGCCGACCAGTTCACTTCGATCGAGCAATTGCTCAATCGCGTGGATGGACAATCAGGAAGTGGGCCAAAATCAGCATCACCCCGCCCCGCTGCCACGATGGCGGCGCAAAAAAAAAACTTGAGTCTGATCCATCCATAGCGGCGATTGCGTCCTCCCCCGGGCAGGCCGAAGACTCTTCATCTTCAACATCAAGCGAAGAAGAGGATGACGATCTGCCGCGCCCCGGCAAAGTTTGGCAGGGAAATTCCGGGCCATCGCTGTCAACGCTTCTCGCGCAGCATCGCGCACAGTCCGCGGCCCCAGCGAATTCCGCCCCGGCCGTCCCTGCTGCGGAATCAAACGTCGAATCTGTGGATCCGTCCAATCTCCCGGCGGTGTGGAAGGCGTGCCTGAAATTACTGACCGCGCAAGGGCCGGGGCTTCATTCGCTCTTTGCCCAGGGGCGCCTGGTTGCTATTGAAGATGATCGGGCGGTCCTGCGTTTTTCTCCTCTGCACGAAACGTTCGTCCTGAACTGGGAGAAGAACGGCAAGAAGGAAGTTGTTCGAGATGCAATCAGCCGGGTGATCAACCAAAAGATCGGCGTGAAATTTGAGATCGATGCCGAAGCGCCTTCTGCTGAATCTGCCCCATCGAACGGCACGCCGGTGACGGCCCCGCCCACTACTACGCGAAGCGAACCGCAACGCGTCGAACCCGCCGCGCCGCCCGCGCCGACGATCAAGGTCACGCCCGATCTCGTTGCTTCACTTCGCGAATCGGAGCCGCTGGTGAAGGAATTGATGGACAAGCTGGGGGCGCAGATCATCAAGGTTGAATAACTGCTCTGCATCATACGGCGGGTATCGAAGGTGGCGCGCTGTGGATACTGTGTCGCGTCCACAATTCATTGAGCCCCTTCTGCACTTCCATCATCGCCAAGGCATAAAAAATGAGGCCGAGTCCCAGGCAGCAGCCGGGGACGATCGCGAGAATATGAAACACCAGTACCTGAGTCGGCGAAATGCGACTGCCCCCCAGATGGCGATCGATTCCAGTGGCGGCCCGGTACATCATCGATGGTATCCAATACAAATTGAAAAACGGTATGAAACAGAATCCGACAGCCATGCCCGGTGAGGTTTGAAACTCCGACGCGTTGAACGCGCGAAGCTCACTGTGGATTGTACCGAGCCAAACCAGCCAATAGATAACCATTCCAAGGAGTACGAGTTCGCTAAAGCAACTGATAGCGCCCGTGGCGGCGACGGCAGCGAGTTGTCCAGGCGCAGGCGCGGGCGCACTCCTTGATCCCAGGCGCGAGCTTCGTGGCGTGAAACTGGTGGTGCGCGGCTGCGCGAAGAAAACCTGGCTCGCACCACTGAGCACCTGCGAAATGATCAGGAGAACCACGACGACAATAGCGGTGACCAAAAACCATTTCACGTTTCGGACTTGCCCGACGACGCCATAACCACTGAATCCACCGACTCCATAGCTACCCGCGTACGCAAGCTGCACCGGATTAATGGCCTGACCCGGCACACCAGCCTTGAATGTCCCCGGCGGCGGCACCGGTGGCGGCTCGGGTTCCTGCACGTCGTACGCATCGGGAGTCGGCGATGGAGCTGGAGGTGGCGCGAGATCGGGAGGCGGCGGCGGGATTGGCGTTGGCCGAACTGTTGGCGCCGGCGCGGTGGGATATGGAAATAATCCTTTGACCTGCGTCGCCCGCGTCCACTTCTCGCGATCGTTGGAAATCATCGCCTCTGCCGAAATCTGACCCGCTGCCGCCATGGCTTTGAGCTGGCTGGCGTTGTAGGGACCTTCGGCCAAAGAATTAGAATTGTTCTTGAGCCAATAGTTGGCCATCGCGCGCTCCACCCTGATCGGCTGAGAAATGTTGATCGGGTCGCCGCCCCATAGCATGCGACGGCTTGATTATCGCAGAAGTTGTCGATTTTGCATCATTGTGATGCTTGGCAAACAGGATTGTCAGCTTCACCGCGATTCGGGTACAAAAGCCCGTTGTGAGCATTGTTTGGAAGGTGGCGGCCACACTCGGGCTGGTGGCGACCAATGGCTTTTTCGTCGCCGCGGAATTCTCGGCGGTGGGCGCGCGAGCTTCGCGCCTCGAGGGCGAGGCCGAGCACAGCGTCCTGGCCCGTTTTGCCCTGAAAATAAAGCGCCAACTCGATCTGTTTTTATCCAGTTGCCAGCTCGGCGTGACGCTGGCGAGCCTTGGACTGGGTGCGGTGACCGAGCCGGCGGTGGCGGCGCTGCTTGAGCCGGTGCTTCGGCGATGGCATGTTCCAGTTCCCGATTTGACGGCACTGGCCTTTGCGGTCGCGATGGCCATCAGCACATCGCTTCACATTGTGATTGGCGAGCAGGCGCCCAAGAACTGGGCCATCCGTTTCAGCGATCAGATGCTGCCGATTATCGCGGGTCCTTTGATCGCGTTCACCTATCTGCTTTATCCCGTGATCTGGCTGCTCAATGTCGTTACGCAGGGCGTGCTGCGCCTGACTGGCGTCGATACGTCGCTTAATGCACAAGGGGGCCTCCCTCATACCGAAGACGAGCTGAAGGCCCTGCTCACGCAGGCGGTGGCAAAGGGAACGATTGGCAAAGGCCACGGCGCGATCGTCGCCAGCGCATTTGATCTGGGTGAATTGAAAGTCCGGCAGATCATGGTCCCGCGCACCCGTGTCGATTATCTGACGCTCTCGCAGCCGATCGGCGAAGTGCTGCGCACCGTGCAGAAAGGCGGCTACACGCGGCTGCCGCTATGCGACGGCAACCTCGATCATGTGATCGGCGTCGTTCACATGAAGGACCTGTTCAATCATCTCAAGTTGGTGCCGGGCAAATTGCGTTTCACCGATGATCGCACGCCCGACCGGCAAGCCGTGGCGATTGCCGACGGCATGCCCGGATCGGCGGTGCACGTCATCGGCGCCGGCGACATCGATCTTCGGCAGATCAAGCGGCCGATTCTCTTCGTCCCGGAGCTGACGCCGGTCATTAAAGTGCTACGCCAATTTCAATCGAGCCGGATTCACATGGCGGTCGTTGTCGATGAATTTGGCGCGACAAGCGGCGTCGTGACGCTTGAAGATGTGCTGGAAGAAATCGTCGGCGAAATTGAAGATGAATTTGATCCCGCCTCCCGAACCGATTTCATCCGCGAGGGCAATGGCTATCGCGTCAGCGGGCAATTCCCACTGCACGACCTGAGCGATCGGCTGGGCCTGGCGGAATTCGAAGAGACCGATGTAGACACTCTGGGCGGATATATCGTGCAGAAGCTCGGCCGATGGCCACGTCAGGGTGACACCCTCGAAATCGGCCGTTTTTCCGCACGCGTGCTTTCGATACAGCAACGTCGGGTGGGGCAGGTGCTGCTCACCCCCCTGGCTGCGACCAAAGACACCGCTGCGTCATAATCCCTGCCGAGCCTTTTGCCCCATCGGCACACCGCTTGCAACTTCTCCACCGGCCCAAACAAACTGGAGGTTTTATATGGGTAGCGAAGATGTTGTTGCCGGCAAAGTGAAACAGGCAAAAGGCAAGTTCAACGATGTTGCCGGCGCGGTGAAAGGTGATACCGGCCAGCAGATCAAAGGCAAAATCGAAAAGGGCGTCGGCAAGGTCGAGGAGGCCTTCGGAAAGAACAGCTCGGACGCATCACGTAAAGAATGACGCGCTCGCGGTGGAGCGGCAGCATTTGTCCGGCGGCCGTGCTCCGTGAGGAGGCGAGAGATTTGTGTTGTACCTGGAACACCTGTCGGAAGCCTGTCCGGCAGGTGTTCTTCGGCGTGCGCCTTACAATTCTTATGCGACCAGCGCTGCGATGCCGGCCACGGGGTTGAAAACGATGCCGGGCAGAAGCGTCTGATGATTCAGCATCGCAGAGATTTCGGCGGCCTGATCGAAATCGATCGCGACGCCTGAAGCCATGATCTGCACGGCCAAATCGGGCTGCTCATGGGCTCTGTGGGAAGCGTCGCCAGCAGTTTTCGATCGCGGATGATGCGAATGTCGTGCATGCTGCGTCGCGGGCAGATTGATTGTGGCGAGCGTGTAGGTGCGCTCCAGTTCATCCACGTTCGAAGTTCCAAGAACCTTCGTACCTGTCAGCTCTGGCCGGCATTTGGAGATGGCATCTTCATACGCATCGCCAGGATTTTCCGATAAAGCAATCGAAGCTCCTTCATCGTTGTCGTCGGCCAAAGCTGCGACCTTTCCGCCGGGGCGGGAAGAATCCGAATCATCATTGCCCTCAGAAGCCAAATGCATTTCCCTGGCTGGCGCTATTGAGGCGGCCAGCGCGATGGACATCGGGCCGCTGATCATCGAGCGCCGCTCAAGGTGTTCGATTGCTCCAGCACTTTGAATTCCCATTGACGTCTGTCGCCCCTGCACGGGCAGCAGCGGACGATATCCCATCAATTCCCGCACCGGCCAGATCGGATCCTTTTGCGTCATCACGACTCCATTTCATCTACGGGCCTGCGCGATCAGACACGAACCTCACCGGGAGCGGCCCTTTCTAAAAAATATCGCCAGCATTTCGAGCGGGGATCCGCTCTGTTGCTGTCCGGGGCGGACACTCTGCGCCACATGGCTGTAGAATTCAGCACAAAAATGGGAGATCAAACAAATTTTTTCGCGCACAAGCGGGCCGAACGGCCGCGAATGCTCGCAAAACGCGATTTCGCCAACTGCGCGGCAAAATGAATGCGTTCCCGGGAAATGCAATAAAAGTGGGGATCAGGAGGGCAAGGCCTAATTACAAGGCCAGGGCATTGCGCTGATCGTGATGATAATCGCCGTCGTCGAGCGCGGGAGAGATCTCTTCCATCGCGTGACCTATTTCCTCCCGGCGGTTCAGGAGCAGCATCGTCGCGATCACCCCGAGCAGGAGCACGCCACCCGTGGCGGCGAAGCGCGGAAGCATGCTGGGCGAATCAACATCAATCGAAGCGGGATTTCGTTGCGGATCGAGCGGGACAATCGTGGCGGCGGTGCTCAGATGATCCAACTCATCAACCAGATGCTGGCGTTGATCCTGCAACTGCGCCAGTTGCTGATCATCGGCCGCCAGGCTATTGGCCGGCGCGGGAACGCGGGATAAGTCGGCCTGCGTCCGGGCAAGCTGCTCATGGGCGGCATTGCGTGCCGACAGCGCCTGCCCTTCGGTCTGCTGCGCCGCGACCAGCGATTCCTGCATCTTCGCGATGGCTGCGGCATCCTTTTGATCGTTGCCACTGGTATTGCCATTTTCCAGGGCTACCTGGCGCTTGCGAGCATCCAGCTTTTTTGCCAAGTCGGCCTGCTGTGATTCCAGTTCCTGGATGCGAGCCTGGCCTTGTGGAGAAGAGGCTTCTAACGCGATAGCAAGCTGCTGGCTGGCGGTCTGCACCTGCAGGAAGCTGCTGGCGACGCGATCGAGCGCCGCGCGCTGATCGGCAGGAAGCGATGCCGGCGCGGGCAGCGAATGCGCGAGGATCTGCAGCGGCTCGCTGAGGCGCTGCAGCCCATTGGCGCGATCGCCCTGAAGCTGCTTTTGCATCTGATCGATCAGCTTTTGCCGCTCGGGTCCGGCTGCCGCTGCAAGTGCTTTGCGCCGCTGTTCGATCTGCTGCTTCACGCCATCGGCTTCGTTGAAAAGGCGCGTGGCTTCATCGGACAGGTTACTGTCGCTGGCAGTGTTGGCGCGGCGCTGGAGTATGGCGTACTGCTGCTGGAGCCCCACGAGCTGTGAATCGGTCGCGAGCGTCGATTTCAGCGCCGCATCCGATTCCTCGGCGAGGCGGAGCTTGAGATCAGCCAGATTCTGATTATCGGCGTTCTCCCGCTCGATTAGTTCCGCCAGCGCCGATGCCCCCTGCTGCCGAGCCGGTCCCGCGGCCAGCAAATAAGGCATTAATGGAGAATCCGACGGCAGCGAGGCGCGGGCCGCGTCGATCTGCTTCTGAAACTCGCTCAGTGCGGCAGTGACTGCTGACGCGTCCTTGCCAACATCCTGCCCCTGCTGCTTTCGCGCTGCAGCCAGATCCGATTTTGTCTGCTCTAGTTTGCTCGCAAGATCCTTGATCTGCGAATCATCGGCGAGGGCTGCTTTGCCGGCCTGAAGCTGTTCGAGATTATCCTGGATCGACTTGGTTTTCTGCGCTGTCGCCAGCCAGACCTTTTCAGCCTGTTGGACCTTGTCGAAGGCGAGTCGCTCAGCCTGGCCGGCGGTTTCGCGTTGGGCAACCGCGTTCGCGTCAGCCGACCGGAGCTGCTGGAGATCGGAGATGCGCAACTGCAGATCGTTCAACTGCGACTGATCGCGCTCCCGCTTTTGGTCTACGCTGGCTGCTTCGTCTCGCAGGTGAATGTTCTGCTCGTACATGGCCGACAACAGTGCGGCCAGCCGACGATGATCTCCATCCGGGTCATAGCTATTGCGGACCAGGACGAATTGGTTCCCATGGACCAGCGTTCCGCTGGAGCGCAATCGCTCGAGTTGTACCGGATCGGACAAAAAACCGGGGGACGTGGAGTTCAGCGCATCGCGGGCGGTGCTGATCACGCGCGTGGAGCTGTCCAACTGATCGGACAAACGCTGGACGAACCGGTGTTGTTCGCTGATCCCACGTCTTTCCAAGCCGTTGAATTGAAGCGATGCCTGCAAGCGATAGGTGGTTGGCCAATAGAAATAGGTCGCGCCGGCAAGTCCGAATGTGGCGAGCAGCATGCCGAAGAATTTGAACTTCTTGCGCTTCGCCGGGCGCGCGGGTTGTGCGGCCGGCGGAGGTTGCGTTGGCTGGATCGGCGCTTCGGGTGCAGGCGCATCACGGCCTGGCGTTGAAGGGCGCGAGGCGGCCGGCGCGGGAGGTTGCGCAGGACGTTGAACGCGAGGGCGATTCTCAGAGCCTTGCTGCGTGGCGCCGGTATTTCCCGGCGTTTGTCTTCCCCCCACGAAGGGATCATCAGCTGACGGGATCGGCAGCATTGAAAACACATCCACCTGTGCGCGAGGCGGAAGTGCGAGGCCATCGAAGGCGCCAGGGCTTGATCGCGGCGCTGCTCCGAAGGCCGAGAAGTCAGCGAGATCCAGATCTTCCAGGGACGCTTCGGCCGGTTGCGAGGGTGGAGCGGCAGGTTTTCGCGTGGGCCGCGGAGGTTGAACTGTTTTTTGCCCCGGCCGAGTGGCGGCCGAAGGTGGCGTCGGCGCAGCGGGAGGACGAGTGGGCGCTCCTGCCCGCCCCAGAACTTCCGTCTCATCGCCGATCTTTCCCAAGGCATCGGGCAGCTCATCGAGAGCACCCGCTTCGCCATCGAATATCTCGCGATCGGAGGGCGGCGCGGCTATCGGCGCCGATTTCAGCGGCGGCTGCGGCGCGGGCGCATCCTTCTTCACCGAGATCACTACACCCTTGCCTGGCCCTGCAGCAGTAGGCGCCACCGGCACCATCGGCAACGGCAAACCGCCCAGGAAGCTGCCCGCGTCCCGGCTCATGCCGGCCATCAGATCGTCGACTGTGAAAGAGTTGCCCGGTGCAGGGGACGGAGTTTCAGCGACGGGAGACGGCGGAGTCTCGGGCCCTAACGCAGCGGGCGCTGGAGCAGCAGGTGGCTCCTCATCGCGCGGCGTCGGCATCAGTGCCGACAGGTCGTCCGATTCTTCCTGAAACGACAGATCCTCGACGCCTGCTGGCTCTTCGATGACCGGCTGCACTGTTGCCTGTGGCTCAGATGGAGCCGGCGCGAGGCCCGCCAGATCATCGATTTGCGTCGCTGCAGGCGATTCGTCGGCGTCGAGCCAGTCCAGATTCAGGTCGGATAATTCCGAGTCGGCGTCGGCAGCGAGAGCGGTCTCGATGGATTCCAACGCGCTAGCCGCATCCGGCGCGGCCGCATGATCCGCTGATGTCTGTTCGAATCCCGATTCAGGCTCCGGCGGAAGTTCAAGCACCGGAGTCGCCGGCGAAAGCTCCGAGCGGGCCGGCTCGATCGTTACATCATGATGGAAGTCGAGCGTCTGCTCGACCGGCGGCTCTTCAACTTCCGGTTCGACCTCCTGCTGAACGGGCGGAACAAGATCGTGCGCGGCGGTGAAACTCTGCTCGTTGGCCGGGGCTTCGACTGGCTCCGGATCAGCAGGTGTTTGCACTTCCGATTCATGCGCGAGAAATGCGTTGGCCTCATCGACGATTGCATCTCCGCTGGGCGCGGGCGGTTCAACTGCAGGCTCTTTTGGCAGCGTCAGCGAAGGCGCAACTTCCACCGCCTGCACGAACGGCTCGGCGCTCTTCGACTCAACGCCAAGGTCGAGCGGTTCCTCTACCAACGGCCCCAGCTCGGAGCCGGAGAATGCTTCGATCGCGCGGCCAAACTGCGTATCGCTGAGCGATTGGGCATCGGCACTTGATTCGTCAAGCGAAATTTCAAACGGTGAAGCAATTTCAGGTTCGATCGCCTGGGCCGATTCCGGTGAAGGCCCGGTTTCATCCAGCACTTCGACAGGCGAAAATTCAGCGGCGGGCACCGCAGGAATGGGCGGTTCGATGCCAGGCTCAATAACCCGCCCGGTTGCCGAGGGTCCGGCTTGATCTGGATCGCCGTTCTTTTTCTTTCTTCCGCGCTTCGCGGGTTGCTGGGCGGCAGGCTTGGGCTCGCGCTTTTTGCGTCCCTTTCGGCCTGTCGAGGCGGGCGGTTCGACGGGAGGAGCTTCTACAGGTAGTTCAGTGATCGGCGCGATCTCTTCCGGCGCTGGCGCAACCTGAGCGGCGATTGCCTCTTCAAATGATGATCCGTTTTCCGACGACTGCTCTACATCGAGTGGCGCGATGAATGAGAGATCTTCCGATCGCTCTTCAGCGAGAGGAGGCTCACTAATTGCCGGCTCGACCGCTGCAGCCTCATGAGTTGTGAACTCAAAAGGCGAAGGAGCCTCAGCTTGTTCAAAGGGAGGCTCGGCGACCGGTGCGGCTGCATCGCTTTCCGGCGCGTCCGCGTCAGGAGTTGCGAGGAGGCTTTCGAAGGAATCAGGTGTTTCCGGATCGATCGCCTTAAGCGACCCGTGGTCCGCCGGAGCGGCGACGAATTCAATCGGCTCAACTTCGACCGGCGCGATCGGCGCAGTTGCTTCGACCACGGTGGGAGCCTGGGGCGTCGGATCAGGCAGGATTTCGACCGGGATATCAGCCAGATCGGCCGGCTCCTGCTCGCTTTCAACGGGCTCGTGTGACGCTGCATCAACCGTTGCCTCAAAGCTTCGCGAATCAATGGGCGCGACTTCCGCCGTCTTCTGCGCATTGATCTGCTGCTCAGCGGCTAGCGCCTCCGCTGCCCAATCGATCGTTTCCTCCTCTGGCGCGGGGCTCGAATCGACCGGCAGCAAATCGAAGTCTTCCGCCAACGGAATTGGCGCTTCCTCTTCCTGTTCAGCTCTTTCAGGCGCGCTTAGCGGAGCCGAAGGTGTCCCGACTTCAAGAGGCTCTGGCTCGGCCGCCTTGAGATTGACTTCTTCAAGTGCACGCCGGGCGGCGACGCGCGCGGGGCTTTCAATCGGTTCCGGCTCTGGTTCAACCTCGACCGGAACATCCGCAACTTCCATCGGAGCATCGGCAAGCGGGATCGGAGCGAAGTCCCCTTCTGCCTCGAGCAACTGGCCCAGGTCCACGGTTTCCGGCTCCGCTCCTGCGGCCGTATATCGCAACACCGTATCGCCGATTTTGATCGTGTCGTTGAAGGCCAGCGGATGGTGATGGATTGGCCGGCCATTGACGAAGGTCCCGGTGCGCGAGCCCAGATCGCGGATATATCGCTGGCCGTCAATTTCAAAAATGATGGCGTGAATCGTGGAGGCCGACAGTTCGATTAGCGCGATGTCGGCCGTCGGTCGGCGACCAATGACTACCGTCTTGCCCTCGATAGGCATCGGGACGTCCGAGCCTTCAACGTGCAGCATCGCTTCGCGGGCGCTGGGCGTACTGAGACGATTCCGAGCAGCAGGATTGGAGAACTTGAAGCTGAAGGACCCGATCTTGATCTGGTCGCCGTCCTTCAGGTCGGCTTCCTTCTGGGCCTTGCCATTGATGATGACCCGTTCCCGGCTGGCCAGGTCGCGAATGTAAAAGCCGCTGTTGGTGCTGATGAGGGCCGCGTGCGATTTACTGACGCTCTTGGAGAGCAGGTTGAGATGCGCGCGATGACGCGAGCCGATGAGGGTGAAGGCGCGAGTCAGCGGGAGGGCCGGTTTACCAAGATGTTGCCCCTGAGGAACCAGCGCTGCGGCGCTGGCACCTGACACTGAATTGGAAGAGGACGGTGCCATCGTAAAAGACCCTTCGCGACGCCTATGCGCCCTGCCCTGAAGACACGTGCCAGCTTGCGCGCAGCGACTTTCAATCAAACGTGTCGGGCGTCGGTAAGTTCGCTCCAACGCTTACCGCCGATGGGATTTCCATTCCCGCGTTGCCCACGAGTCCGCTCGAGATGGGAACGCCGCCCAATGCGCAAACGTCCTGCGCGCCGGCCGCTTCGCGACGATTCTAACAAAGGATCGAAAAACGCAAAAATGAAAATGCGCACGGAACTTATGGCGCATCGGATTATCGGACGCGTGTCACATATTGCTGCTATGCCCGGGAAAGAGGTTGGCAGCAGGATCGAGGTACTGCTTGGCGTAATTGACCGCGATGCAAGCTTCACCAAACCCGGTGGCGCTCAGCTGGAGCTTGCCGGCGGCGGTGCAGATGTCCCCTGCTGCGAAGATGCCGGGCCGGCTGGTTTGCATCATGCCATCGACTTTGATGGCCGAGCCTTCCAGTTCCAGGCCCCAGTTTTTGATGGGCCCCAGCGAATTGTGGAAGCCGATGTTGACCAGCACGGCATCCACTTCGAGGGTTTCCTCGGCCTTCGAGCGATTGTCGAAGATGGTGGCTGATTCGAGTCGGCCATTGCCCGAGATGCTTCTCAATTCATGGAAGGTTTTGATGCGCGCTGCCGACTCGCGCATCTTCACGACGCTGTCCTCATGGGCGCGAAACTGATCGCGTCGGTGAATCAGCGTCACCTGCTGCGCAACCGGCGAAAGCATGTTCGCCCAATCGACCGCGCTGTCCCCCCCGCCGACGATCAGTACCTTTTTCCCGGCGAAGGTACTGATGCTTTTGACGAAATAGTACAGTCCATGTCCTTCGTACTGCGGCGCGTTCGATAAGGGCAGCGTTTTTGGCGAAAAAGCCCCGACCCCCGCGGAAATGATGATCGACCTGGCGCGGTGCGCGCCGCTCGATGTATTTAAAGTGTACGTCCGAGAACCTTCGTCGAAAATCAGGTCTCGTACCTGCTCCCCGAGGCAGACAGTAGGATGGTACTGCATCGCCTGCTGGAGCAGGTTATCGGACAATTCCTTGGCCAGTACCTTCGGGAACCCCGCCACATCGTAAATGTACTTTTCGGGATAGAGCGTGGTGAGCTGCCCGCCCGGCATCTCGAGCGAGTCGATCAGTTTGATCGACATCTGCCGAAGCCCCGCATAGAACGCCGCGAACAGGCCGGTGGGACCGGCGCCGATGATCGCCACATCCACCGCATCGGATGAAGAAAGGTTGTCAGCCATGAGAAGGTTATTGTGGCAGGTGGAGAGGCCATGTAAACGGAGCGAACATTTTAAGGCTGTGGTTAATAATTACAAAACATCACATCGCTAGCCCTTTGAGCATCGAAATTGCGAAAACCGCAATAATGACATGACCGACGAGAACGGCGGCGGCGAAAAGCGCTCCGAGAGCTAAGGTAACAGTACGCCTCGGCTTGGCCTGAACTACATATAGACTCACCCCAAAGAGCATCACGGGCGGAAGAAATGCAACGGTGTAGAACCCGCGGTCATTTGAGAGCTCATCGAAGTAGACCATTACTGCGTCGAAGGCTAACACAATCAAGACCAGACAGTTGGCAGCAAGTCTTTCGGATCCCACGTCGGCCGATTATTTCCGGGAGGAGTGAAGTATTGCAAAGTTGGATGCTGCAACGGAGGGGAATCCGGTGCTGCCCGACTTCTTTGGCTCTCTGTCGGCATCTTTCAACTCCTTGTTAAAGGAGCGCGCGTTGAAGAGGGCTTATCTGCCAGCCTCTCCGCATTTCTGTGCATCAAAACCCGGTAGATCCAGACACCGCCGGTTAAAGCTGTAGCGAACACGACATAACCAGCTGTGAAAAGTCCACCTAATAGTTCAAA
>JANWHF010000305.1 GCA_025450555.1 Tepidisphaeraceae bacterium
GTTTCGTAGAGAACGGTGCCGTAGTTGTTGACGACTTCGGCGACGTGCGGATGCGAAGCGCCATAAACCGCTTCATCCAATCCCAGCGCGTCTTCGAAATAAGCTCGCGCTTCGGTGAGATTACCCAGGCGTTTGAGTGCCCTTCCAAGATTATTGGCGATCGCCGATCGGCGCGGATTCTCTGGCCCATAAGCGCGGTCGCACAACGCCAAGGCATGTTCAAGCACGACGCGGGCTTGTTCGTATTGGCCCACCTGCTGCAGGAACTCGCCAATCATATTGAGGATTTTCGAGCAGACACCCAGCTCGAGCCCCCCCGCCTCGGAATGTTCGACTACTGCCAAGGCGTGCGGCATCGCGCGGGCAGCATCGGCCCAGGTCGACCGCGCATGCGGATCGAAGCCAAAGCTGATCTGCATCATCTCCAGAGCGGCGTTGCGCCAGGTATTCTGCTGATCGGCCGCCAGCCGGTCGCGTGTGATCGCGCCGACGAAATGATGAACGAAGATCGCCTCATCGCTGGCGTTCAATAGCGCGAATCTTTGCAGCACATCTATCAGACGGCCGAGTCCCATCGATGTGCTCAACGTGGAGGACAGTGGCGCGGGCAACGCCCCCGCAGCCTTAAGTAAAAATGATTGCGGCACTTCTGCAGGCGCGAGATACACGAGCAGTTTCAACAGCGCAAGAGCTTCGAGATTGGTCTGCTCGACCTCGCGGCAGGCCAGCTCCCAGGTCATCGCCAGTGCGTCGGGATAATCACCGCTGGAGCGCCCGGATTGCAGCAGCTCGGCCCAGTAGCCTTCAAATCGCCGCAGATAATCGGAGCAGGACAGCCCGGTCTCGCGAATCATCGCGGCCGCCTGCTCCAGCGCGATCGGCAGATTGCCCAGCGCATGAGCCAGCGTGGATGTATTTGGATCACCCGCGCGGCCGGATCGACGAGCAATGAATTCGCTTGCCTCGGTCGGATCGAGTACGCGCAGGCAGAAGGATTTGGCCAAGCCATGCCAATGCGAATCGCGGCTGGTCATCAGGACATGACCGCTGCCGCGCGGAAGATATTCGCGCACCGCGGCGGCATTGGGGACATTATCGAAAATCAGCAGCCAGTCGCTGCGCTGCGATAGGGCTTCCTGCACGGCGCGGCGCGCTTCGGATGCATCGGCGCTGAGGCCGATGCGAATGCCGAGTCGGTCTGCAAGCTTTGCATAATGCCAGGCCAGCGTGCTGGGTTCATCGGCGGGCAGCCACCAGATCAGGCCATAGCTCGATTGATGCTCATAAGCATATTCGAGGGCCAGTTCGGTCTTTCCAATTCCGCCGGCCCCATACACCGCCAGAACCGGGCCAGTCGAATGATCGGCTGTGCGCGATTTGGCGATGGCGTCCAGAATTTGCCTTCGGCCAGTGAAATACAGGTTGCGAGCCCGCGGAAGATTGTGAATGCAGCCAGCCGTCGATCCGTTACTGCTTGGTGACTTTGACATGCAGATTTCCGCCCTTACTTTAGTTGCCATACAATACCACAATGCCCGACAGTTGTAAGCCTCACAAAGTTAGCCTGATTTGGCTTTTTGATACGCCTTGGTGAGCTGAGGGCTGGGAAAAGGTGGAAATGGGGAGCAATTTATGGCGCAACATCGCTGCCCCAGTTGCCGAAAGCTGTTGAATTTTGAAGGTGCCGAGCCGGGCGCATCGGTGATGTGCCTGGCATGCGGAAGCCGCTTTGTCATTCCATTTAACGAACCAACCCCGGTTGCGCAGGTTTTCTCAACGCCAGGTCCTTCGTCCCAAACCCCTGATGCGACTTCTCCAGAAACCAAAAAAGAAAACCTGACCCCCAAAGACCTGCAACTGATGATGCGCGGCTTTGGTGTCGGCTTAATCGTGGCGGCGGCGGTTCTGGTTACAATCTGGCTCGCGTTTCTGCGCAAGCCCTGGCTCCGTCCTGCGCGTCCCTCATCGTCGGTCGCTTCAAACAGCACAACCGCAGCTTCGCCGCAGCAGTCGGCGCCGCCACCCAGTGCTTCGTTAAGCCCATCAACTTTGCCGGCGACGAATCCGAGTGACCAGTCGGTTCAGACGCAGCCCTCACCGGCCAACGTCACTGAAAGTGCCACAACTTCAACGACGCAGCCCCTCGTAGCCAGCAGCCAACCAACGACCGCCCCTGCCGCGGCGACTAATCCCGTTGTCGTCGTGCCGCGAAAGCCCGGCATTCAAATTCATCCTCTTCCCCTGGCAGCAACCCTGACCGACGAAGACATCGGTCAATCGATCCAGCATGGCATCGACTATCTTCTCGATCAGCTTCCGGCGCCCAACTACATTTTGGCCAGTCTTCAGAGCGGGTTCGACGCCAACTACCACAACTGGTCGGCGGGCGAAGATGCGCTGTGCGTCTACGCGATCATAGAGGCTGGCCGATCGGTGGGCGATGCGCGCCTCGGCCCGCATTCCCCACTGACCGTAAAATTGCTGGATGGGATGAAGGGGCTGCCGGCACGCACCGGCGCATCGGTCTACACGCGCGCCATTCGTGCCGCGGCCCTCAGTGTGTATGCAAGAAAGGAAGACTGGCCTGCGCTGGTTGCCGACGCCCATTATCTGCTGGAGGCGCAGCACGGCGGTGCTTACACCTACGATCTTCTTCCAGAGTTCCGCGGCGGGCCCCGCAACTTCCCGATGCTGTGGGACAACTCCAACAGTCAGTATGGTTTGATGGGTGTCTGGTCGGCCGCCGACGCGGGTGTCGAAGTGCCGATCACCTATTGGCAGGAAGTGGATAAGCACTGGACGACCACGCAGCTTCCCGATGGGCAGTGGAGCTATCAGTCGGCCAACGCGCGCAGCCCAAGCGCCCAGGAGCCTCGGCCCACAATGACGGCGGCGGCCATCGCGTCGCTCTTCGTCGCGCACGATTACAGCGACCCGGTTCACGCTGAAGGCGAAGTTGGGCGCGAGCCCTTTCCAATTGGTTTGCGCAGGGCGCTGCACGTCTGGGAGAGCCGCGATTACTCAATCTCGATTCCAGAAGCGCACGATGCGCGTGGGCCCTTCTGGGGGTATGGCCTCTATGGTGTCGCACGCGTGGGGCTGGCTTCAGGATTCAAATTCTTCGGCACGCACGACTGGTATTCAGAATTGGCGCGCCCCGTCATCGCTAACCAGCAGTCGGACGGCAGCTGGTGGGACGAAATCAATACATCCTATGCGCTGCTGTTCCTCGCTCGGGCGCGAGCGCCGATCATGATGAACAAGCTGCGTTTCGACAATCCTGATGACCCGCAGGATCCCAATCATTACTGGGATAATCGGCCGCGCGACCTGGCCCACCTTTCACGATGGGCCAGCCGGGAACTGGAGCGCCCGCTCAACTGGCAGATCGTCTCGCTCCAGCGCGACTGGCCCGATTGGACCGATGCGCCAATTCTCTACATCGCCAGTCATCAGGCTCTCAAATTCTCGGATGATGACTGCCGGAAGCTGCGCGAATATGTGGATGCGGGTGGGATGATCTTCACGCAGGCGGATGGAAAGTCAGCGGAGTTCAACACGTTTGCCAAGGAGTTGGCGCAGCGACTCTTTCCGCAGTATCCACTGGCTCCTCTGCCGGCCGATCATCCGCTTTACTCCGTCGATTACCGGCTCGATCAGTCCACGCCGCTGCTGGCTGTCAGCAATGGCTCGAGGCTGCTGATGGTCCATTGTCCCATCGATATCGCGCTCTTTTGGCAGCATCGCGACAAGACTCTTCACAAAGCAGCGTTCCAGCTTGGGACCAATCTTTTTGTCTATGCCACCGGAAAAGTTGATTTGCGCAATAAGCTTAATACGACTTACATCCCTGAACCGGTTGGGGCTCCATTCATGAGCCTCGATGTCGCCCGCCTGCAATACGGCGGCAACTGGGACCCGGAGCCGGGCGCATGGCCTCGATATGGCCGGCTTCTGGAAAAACGAACTGGAATTGCGCTCAATATCAAGCCGACCGCGATGAAGGATCTATCCTTCGATAAAATGCATTTTGCCCACCTCACAGGCACCGCGGCCACCGAGCTCGATTCCCAGGACAAGCAGGCGATTCGCAAATTCGTCGAAGACGGTGGCGTGCTGCTGATCGATGCCGCCGGCGGGTCGAAAGAGTTTGCGTCTTCCATGCAGCGGATGATGACTTCTGCCTTCCCGTCGGCGCAACTCCAGCCGATCACTCATGCGCCGGTTCTTCTCTTGGACCAATTCGACGGTATGTACGACCTGAATAAGCCCCGGCTGCGAAGTTATGCGGTTGAAAAAGGCTTCAGCGGCGACGCCGCCACAATGCAAATCCTCAGCAGCGGAAAAGGGCACCTGATCTTTTCACCTCTGGACGTCAGCAGCGGACTTCTCGGAACGGACACCTACGGCATCCTCGGTTACTCCCACGACTACTCCGAAAAATTCGTGCAGAATCTGCTGCTCTGGATGCTCAATGGACAGCGATCGTGATGTCCAAATCAAACGTGACTACTTTCCTCTTTTAGCCGCTACCGCTTGCGGTGCGCGTCCAGCGGCGCGATCGCAGTCGCACCTTTAGAGTAACGAGCGGTCGAGAAAGAATGTTCCGATCGCGCGTGAATAACTACGTTTGATGCTCCCCAAACGGCGGCGTCTTGAGTTTCTTTTTCCAGGCAAGGTGAATTCGGAGCGGCGCGTTGTGTGTCGGCTTGGTTTGCTGCCAGCCGGGTTCGGGAACAACGCGAAGAAGGAACTTGCCGGGTCGAAGCCCGGTGAGGGTGAACTGTCTGGCGCTGTTCGTGATGACGGAAGGTTCATCCGGCTGCCATGCGCCGTCACCATTGGTGTCAATGAAAACGCGCCAGCCATCCAGCGGCGGTGATTTTCGATTGATGCGGCCTTTGCCCGTCACATCATTAAGTACTTGCCCGGTGACCGTCGCTCCCAGATCCAACCCAATATCCGGCTCATTCACCACACTCGTCGAACTGGCCAATTGCGCCGACAACGAACCCGTGGCGGAGGTCGTAACGACCCA
>JANWHF010000306.1 GCA_025450555.1 Tepidisphaeraceae bacterium
CACACGAATTTTGCGGATGCCGCCCGCTACTGGGATTTCCGCTCGCCGGGCCATGGCGACATCAAGTTTGAGGACATCATCGTCGCCCTTAACGATGTCGGATATCAGGGTCCGCTGTCAGTCGAATGGGAAGACAGCCGGATGGACCGCGAACACGGGGCGACGGAAGCGGCCGCGTTTGTGAAGAAGATCGATTTCAAACCGTCGTCGATTGCGTTTGATGCGCAGTTCGACCGTTAAAACCAGAGAATTGTGAATCAAAATGACTCGGACCGTGGCAGCGCCAACGCTTCCACGGTCCGAGTCGTTTTCATAAAAGCTTCATTGTCGATGCTTCAGCATCGTCCTGATTATTTTAGCCGCTCCGCCTGCGGAGCGCGTCCAGTGCGTGTTGAGCGAAAATACCTTTCGAGGACGAATTCGCGTTGCTCGGCGCTCTGAGAGAACAGATGCGCTCCGCGCCATTTGACGCGCCCCACAGGTGGAGCGGCTAAAAGAAGAGAAGCATCCGCACATTCAGGCGCGCAATAGGAATGCGCGTGAGAAGCGATCATCGTCGTTCGCTACTTGCTCTCCTCAAGCGTGTGCGCCTTGAGAACGCCAGGGCCTTGATATCCCAGTTTGGGCTCCCCATTGTCATCGAGCTTGTCGCAGGCCCACAGCAGTCCGTTGGCCAGCAACTGCTCGTAGTGGGGGTCCTGGGCGGTCTTCATATCGTGGCCCAGCGTCGTGCCGAAGACGCGCCCCTGGCCATTCATGTGCTGCCAGGCGACGACGTTGGTGGGATGGCGAGCCTTCTCGCGCACGCCCGTGGAAATCAGCAGCTTCTTCACGCCGGGATAAACTTCCTCGGTGACATATTGCTCGTCGCCCGCGGTCTTCCAGTCACCCGGCCAGCCCTTGGTGATCGGATCGGTCGGGTCTTCAGGATGGACGGCAAAGGGGCCGTATGGTTCGTGGTGATTGGTCCGCATTCCGATGAACTTGGGCCAATCCTGCTTGGGCACCCGGCGGAAGCAGTGCATCGAGCAATGGATCAGCACCATCGGCTTGCCCGCCTCCGAGGCCTTGATCACGTTGTCGTACTTGGCCGGATCGATGTCGGCGCTGTCGGCGGCATAGCAGAAATCGAAAACGACCGCGTCGTAGCCTTCGCCGAAGTTTTTGGCGCTGAGGATCGGCGGAACCTCCTGCGAATTCTTGGGCCCCCACGAAACATCAAATTGCACGTTGGCGCGCTTGGCGATCTGCTCGGTGATGTAGGGAATCTGCTTGTTGTAATCGTGATAGCCGCCGCCGGTGATAAGCAGCACCTTCAGCGGGGCCGGCTTGTTCTGGGCAAACAGCGGCGAAGCGCCGCAGACGACGATCAAGGCAATACAGCCGATCATATGGCGTAACATGACTTTCCTCCTTCCGGCCGCGAGACGCTTAAAAGCCCGCGGCACAGAGATAAATGAATCGAATCCTTGCTTTCCCGACCCCTCTTTTAATCGCGCGGCTTGTTTGATGAAAGGGAAAATACGGCGGCCATTTTCCGAGAACGGCATCAATCCTGCCAAGATTAGCCCGGATTCACTCGTCGCGCGTTGTCCATCTGCGCCTTCACGAGCCGCAGAGCGACGAGGATATTGCCGTTGTGGGGATCAATCGCCTGGGCACGTTCCATCGCCTGGCGCGCTTCCTCCAGGCAATTGAGTGATTGGAGAACAAGCCCGAGGGCATAATGCGGGCCGGAATGATTCGGCTGATCCATCACGGCCGCTCTGGCCGCGCTCAGCGCTTCTTCCAGGCGGCCCAGTTCGCGCATCGCATGACTCAGCTCGACCTTTGCCCCGAAATTTCTGGAGTCCAGGCTCAGGGCCTGCCGCCCCGCGTCGGCGGACGCTTCAAATTGTCCCGCGACGCGAAGCGCCATCGCCAGGTTGGTAAATGCCGGAGCCGAGCCCGGCATGAGTTGCGTCACTTTTCGATATTCCTCGGCCGCCTCGCGGTCCCGCATCGTCTGCGTGTAGAGTGTCCCCAGCGCGTGATGCGCTTCGGCAAGGTCAGGATTCAATTCAATGGCCCGGCGCAGCGCCGACTCCGACGCCTCAAATCGGCCGGAAAGATCCAGAATTTGCCCATATGCGAGCCATAAATCGGCTCGCGTTGGCTCTCGATCCAGCATCCGGCGATAGTGTGATTCACCCTCGGTCAGCCGGCCGGCCACAAGGAAATCGGCCGGCTGTTGAAGCGGTGTGCTGGGCAAGTTTCCCACGCCGCGCATCCTCGCAATAAAGGTCTGGCGATTTCTGTCAATTGCATATTGCACGCCCGGCACAAAGCCGCTGGTGCCGTTCTTTTTATGTGTGACCGGCCAATCCACCTTTATCAATTTGAATCCCGCAGCGGCAGCGCGGATACAAAGGTCGATGTCCTCGAAGTAAGGCATCGCGTATGCTGATGCGTCCCATCCGCCAAGACGCTCGAACGCCTCGCGGCGCGCCGCCAGGCACCAGCCTTCCAGGTATCCAAACGTCTTTCCTTCAATTGTTGACCGATGTGCAGAGCATCCGTAAATACCGCCGGCCTGCACGTCGCGCCGTACCTGCGAAAGCCACGACGGATCGCCGGCAATATCATTATTCAAGAAGATCACAATTTGGCCGCTCGATTGCACCAACCCCTGATTGTTGGCTGCTGAAAACCAGCGGTTTTCTTCGTTGCGAATGTATTTTCCACGCAGGCGGCGCGTCATGCTTTCCAGAGCATTCGCATTCTCTTTTGCCGACCCATTATCGATCGTGATGACTTCCACCCCGTCGGCACCCACCGCGCGCTCGTAATCCTCGATGAATTCCGGGCGGTCCAGCCAGGGAGTGATGATGCTGATGTCAGGAGACATAGAGGGTCAATACGCCTCATCATACCGGGAAGTGGATTATCTTCCTGGCATTCCGGAAGGCTGTTGAGGATGAAGAATCGGATCTGGAAACACGATAACACTGCCCACGCTGTACAGTCCTGGGGTGTCTGGAGCACTGACGACGATCGTATCAAACGGATTTTCGCCCGTGATATTAGCCAGCAAAATATCCTGAGGTTGCAGATCTGTCCCGGAAACAGGTTTAAGATCGGTCGAGCCGACCAGTGCATCCGCGAGCTTGAACTGGATGTGATACGTGAAGTGGCAATGGGTCGTGATGTCCAGCACATCGGCAACAATCGGTTTTTGCAGACGAAGCTCCAAACTATCACCCGGTCGAAGGACTTTGACGTCACCTCCGTTCCACGGATAGCAGGGCGGCTTGGCATGGTTCAAAAACCGCTGGCGAACAATCCGGCTCGGCAGCGGCGCATCGGCCGCCGCGGTCGCCCAGGCACGGCCAGCGCATCGAAACAGCACGTCACTGGGCCGGTTGTAAATCAGAAACTTCAGCCCATTTTCATTGACCACTTTTGCGGGCGCGCCAAAGGACTTGCGGATGCGTTCTTCAGGGAGGTCCTCACACACGACAAAATCGTAGACCGGATATTCACCTGGCGGACCGTCATTGGACTGACACCAGTGATTCGGGTTGTTGATCCAGTTGTCTGATTCAAGAACGCCTTGATCATCCCGTAAGTAGCTGAGTTGTACCCCCTTCTTTGAGAACATCGTCGCCGGTTTGCTCAACCAGTAGCCGCTATAGCCGGCATGCAGGCCGTATTCAGTCTTCACATGATCGATGGTGGCAATGGCAGGCGTGTAAAGCACGGTCGCATTGCTGACAGCCGGCTCCTTCCACATCGGCAGGCAAACGATCGCTCCAACGATCCACGCGGCCGCCCCCAGTCCCATGCCGCGCGCGTTCGAGACCCGCGAAAGAAAGTAGCCCGCGACCAACCCAAGAAGCAGCAGCGGATAGATCAGGTAGGACAAGGTATATCGCAAACAATCGGCATTGCCCCAGATCGCGGTAAGCACCGGGACTGTAAACACCACCAACCACGTTACGATGGACAGAACCAGAAGCAAGATCAACGATTCGCCTGTCGATCTCGATGGTTGACTCGCCTTGTTGAAGCGAATGTGCGCCAGGACTCCCAACCCACCGACAATTCCCAGCACCGCCAGGACAAAAATTGCTGTGCGTGGGCCGGCATATTCCATCCAGCTTGACTTAAACAAGTCCCAGCAGCGCAGCACCAGATCGTGGCCGCCATAGCGCGGGTCCAATCTTGGCACGATGAAATGGTGCTGCTGTGCATTCCATTCAAAGAACCAGACGGTGACCTGATATGCCGCGCCCCCTGAAAGCGTTACCGCAAGAAAGGCGAGGAAACGGTTCCAGCTCCGCCGCATCAGGAATGCCAGCAAAGTCATGAGAACAAGAGGCCCAAGGAATTGCGTCAAGGCCAGGCGATCCGAAACGACCGTCAAACAACTGATGACCAGAAACAGGATCACATTTCCGCGAGTCACCCGTTCGATCAACGAAAAGGCCAAATCAATCAGCACCAGCCCGCACAGAAGATCTCCATCATGTCCGCCCGGCACCAAAAGCCATTTAACCGGGAGCCAGTATTGCTGTTGCGGCAGCGCCAGCGCGAACATCAGCAATGCCAGCAATCCGGTAATCATCAGCCGGTCGGCGCGGGAACGGCTGACCAGGCGCAAGAGCCGGTAGATTGCGGCAAAGATGCCCAGCAGCATAAAGCCCGCATACAGGCAGTTGGTCGATGCAACGTTGGGAGTCAATACAGCCGACAGGAAATACAGCTGCATTTCCGGGAAAAAATAGGGCGCGGGCGTCAATTGCCATCCTGTCAGCGGGTAATGACCCGAGACAAGATCCCGGTACAGCGAAGGAAGGTAGAGAAAATCACTGATGCCGGACCAGACAAGGAAAGAGCCTCGAATGCACCAGAAGCCGAACAACGCCAGCAGAAGAGCGGCTGCGCCAACGACGACCTTGAGCCGCACGGCCCATTGATCGGGTTGCTGGAGTGGGAGCGGCGCGCAAATCTCATTTGAGGCGCATGAACCTGGACCACTTCCTGCCTGGCTGATTACTGCGGTCTGCATCCGAATCGGGTCTCCGTGGCTCGAAATGCGTCGTTTTCCGTTGAACCAGCAGTGTCTTTTTCGTCCCCGCCGCGGGTTTGTTCGCCGGAGAATAAGCCATAAGGCTCGACTGTCAAGACAAGCATGGACCGCCTCTTAGAGCAGAGTGCGTAACATAATCGTCAGCAGCTGAATTATTCCCTCCCTCGGTATTCCGGGGGAGGGTTAGGGTGGGGGTCCCTTCGGTCCGGTCGCGACAGATCGTTCGCCCCCTCCCCAGCCCTCCCCCGGCGTACCAGGGGAGGGAGATAAAGGCGCGCCGATGGTCTCATGCCTGCCCGTTTTCTATTGATTATTCCCGCGCATCGGCGGTCTGCTGTTGCGCGCCCTTCTTCTGCGGGCGAGGCTTGTAGACCTTGGGATCGAAATTGACCAGCACCGACGTCACATCGGGCGGCGGTGGGGAAAGTTCGGGAGACGGCGGCACCTGCAGATAAGTCAGCGCCTTTTCCAGAAACTCCTTGGCGGCCGGGCCGGAGACCGAGCCGCCGTAGTGGGCGATGCTGCGGTCGGGCTCATGGATGATGAAAGCACAGACCAGCCTGGGGTTCTCTGCCGGCGCTCCGCAGATGAATGAGCTGTTGAACTTCGTGTGGCTGTATCCGGCTTTTCCTTCGCTGATGTGCGCGGTGCCGGTCTTTCCAAAGATGTTCCAAATGTCGCTGCGGGCGCCGGTCGCGGTCCCGCGCACCACCACGTCGCACAGCACCCGGCGAACTTCGAGGGCCGTCCGCGGATCGACCACCTGCGGAAGCTGCCAGGGGCGCAGAGGCTCGTTTTTGGAAACCAGGTTTCCGTCGGCGTCCAGCACGCCGCGAATCACCGTCGGTTTCACCAATCGCCCACCGTTGCCATACGCACAAAACGCGCGACAAATCTGGATCGGCGTCACCATCAGCTCATAGCCTTGCGAGACGGATTCAGTGCTTGCTTTGCCCCAGCGCGACAGCGGCTTCAGAAGCCCCGGATCTTCGCCGGGCAGTTCGATCCCGGTTGGCTTGCCATAGTCCCAGGAAGCCAGCGCCTTGTGAAGCAGCGGATTGCC
The DNA here is from genome assembly GCA_025450555.1 of Tepidisphaeraceae bacterium. Lineage (GTDB taxonomy): Bacteria > Planctomycetota > Phycisphaerae > Tepidisphaerales > Tepidisphaeraceae > JANWHF01. The sequence goes on from JANWHF010000306.1 coordinate 6,135, forward strand.
CAGCCGCTCGCCGAGCATCGACATGCCGATGTTGCTGGATTTGACCAGCACGTCCCACGTCGCCAGCGGGCCATAGGCGTGAACGTCGGTAATCGTGCGGCCATAATAGGTGCGCCAGGTTTCAGCGGTGATGGGCCACTTTTCGTTCAGGCGCGTCTTATGCCATTGCAGGGCGGGGCCAACGATGAATGGCTTGATGGTCGATCCGGGTTCATAGGGAGAAACCAGTGCATTATCTCGCCGATTTTCCGGCGGAACGTCATCGATGTTTTCCGGCTCGAAGCTCGGCCAGTTCGCGAGGGCAAGCACTTCGCCGGTGTGCGGGTCCATGACGATGGCTTCGCCGCGCTTGGCTTTGTTCTTGAGGCAGGCTTCCTTGAGCGCCTGCTCGGCATACATTTGCAAGTTCGAATCTATCGTCAGCACCAGGTGCTGGCCGTGCTGCGGAGGAAGATAATCATCAGCCGACACAGAGATCGCCCGGCGTCGCGCGTCTTTGAGCACGCGCTCCCATCCGTCCTTGCCGGATAGAACCTTGTCGTAGCGAAGCTCGATGCCTTCCAGGCCGTGGCCATCTTTTCCGCAATCGCCCAATACATGTGCGGCCAAACCGCCCATGGGGTACGTGCGCATGTTGACCGGCGTGAGGCCGACGCCGGGGATGTTGAGCTTTTCAATTTCCTTGCAGCGGTAGTCGTCCAGGTTGTCGGCAATCTTGATGAATCGGCTGTCGCTGCGGTCAGCCAGAATGCGCTCCAGATCCAGCACGTCTTTGTCAATCAGCGCGGCCAGCTTCGTCATCGCCTGGTCCTTATCGAGCTGGCTGCGGCCTTCCTGGTCGAAGACTTCGTGCATGAAGTGCGGATCGACGAAAACCGACTGGTGCTGCATCGTGCCGGCCATCAC
>JANWHF010000307.1 GCA_025450555.1 Tepidisphaeraceae bacterium
CCAAGGGGCCGACCCCAATCCAGCAAAAAGCGTCTGGCTGATGCCGGGGCAAAAGACAAGCAGCGAGATTTAGGCAGCGATAGTTAAGACATAACGTCTTTTCGGTACCCGACCCCTTTTCCGAGCCTTTTCCGAGCCGACCCCTTTTCCGAGCCGTGTAGTTGCACTCCGTCCCGCTTCCGCACTCGATTCCGGCTCGCAGACCTACGGGCCGACAGCTTCCTCAATTTCGTGCTCGAGATAGTCCTGAAACGTCTTCCACGTCTGGATCGGCTCCGCCTTGTCCTCGAAGTTGTAATAATGCACTTCGCCCTCGTGCGGCGTGCCGATACCAAACAAGACAATGTTACCGCCTCCTCCGTCTGTCGAGATTACAATGTGGGAAGGTGGCAAGGATGCTGTTCCGACTGGGTTGTCCGGCTTCTTCTCATCCTTAGTGATCTTCACGCAATCCGGAATAATCGACGGCTCCCCGGTGGCAGGATTGAAGGGGCGTATGCCGTAGATTTCGTGACCGAACCAGTGGACATAACCAAACCGCTTAAGGAACTGCAAATAGTCATCGGGGAGACGTAGCTTCAGTTCCGTTTGGATTCGCGTGATTTCATCGTTAGTGGCCGGCCGATCAGCCCTAAATTTTGGCAAGGTCATTAACCGTTCGAATGTTTGTTTTAGGTCTGCCATGTCAATTCCTCCCGAATGGATTCTGACCTTCAGGGTAGAAGTGCAGATCGAAGAAGTTGTCAGTGTGCCACTGCTTGGGCACGAGAATCAAGTTGTCATAGGAGTTGTCCCCGCCCCGGAACAACGGCTGCATGTGGTGAACTTCCCACCCTGGAGGAGGCGTGCCCTCGCGCATCAGAGCCAGTTCTTCCTCCGTAAAGTACGCTTGGGCTTCCGGCGTCGAGGCGAACTGATCGAGGAACATCGCTCGCCCGGTCACCAGTTTGTATTGGGCACGAGCCGCGTCAATCAGTTCCGATGGCGTGGTCCGCGTGACCTCTACCATCGGGCTCGGGAAGCCCGCGTTATTGACGGCGATGCCAGCGCCTTCGCACTCTGCGGCCTTGTCGAGAAGCAATTGCTGGCCGCCTAGAGAGCTCAGCTGGTCCGGAGCGAGTCCTAGATCCAGCGGCTGTCCGACCATATACAAACCCATGGCGGAGGTTTCCGCCGCCTCGCTTGCCATTTCAGCGGCTTCGACCGCTTCAATTGCTCCATCTGCGATCGGTCCCGCCAAGAAGGGCAGCGTCATTAACGACGTGAACACGCTCCAACTGTTAGCTGCACCCGTCTTCGCCGCGAGCATCTTCATGTTGGCGCCGGGGTCCGACCGGTCGTGGCAAGACATGCAGAAGCTGACGTGCGAGCCAAATTCGTCGGTGTAGCCGCCGACATAACGCGCGTTAGTCGCGCCCAACGATTGTCCGAAGGCCACATATGATGCCGCGTCTATGGGCGCGCTCGTCCCTGAAATGATTTTATCCGTTGGCGCGAGCGACCGTCCTGCTGTAACCAAATCTGCCGCGTTGATCAGGCCATTGTTCAACTTGTTATTGTTGTAGAAGTTGGAGACATCAAATGCTTGATTCTTCAGGTTCACATATTGATCAATGTATTTCCTGTAAGGCTCGTCGGAAGAGGACAGTGAGTAGCCGGAGTTGCTCGGAACCTGACCGTCGAATCCGAGCTTGATGATTGCGGCGAATCCCACGTGTAGCTGAACTGGCCATCGTCAATGATGTTGCCATGCACATCGTATTGGAAGTCGGCGCTTTGGTTCGTCGTGTTGAACCCATCGCCGCCAGTGCGGTTGCCGACGCCATCATAGCCATACTGGAAGCGGCTGACCGTGGTGCTGGTAGAAGGCGCGAGCCACCACTGATCGACCACTCGTCCGAAGCGGTCGAGGCCGGTGTAACGATCACCGCCGTCGCTGCCGTTGAGGGTGTCGCCGGTCTTTTCGATATAAGACTAGAAAAGGTCGTAGACCAAAAAGTCGTTATGTCTTAGATTTGGCGAAGACATTCAGCCAAAATCGGCTTTTTGGGAACGACTTTACAGCGCAAAAGTATTAAATACAGCCACCGGTCAGTGGGATTAGCCTCGGCAGCGCTATCGAATCCGGCCCATCGCAACGAGCAGGCGAAAGAGAGCGCCGGCTGCATTCTAGAGGATAGAAACTAGAAACTTGAGACTAGAAAAATGCATTCCCTCCGCGTACCTCGGCGTCCTCCGCGGTGAAGGCGATTTTGAAGAAAGAGCTAACTGCGGAAACGGAGGGCGCGGAGGACCTTAAGCGAGCCGCATTTTCAATCCGCGATTCATATCTACATTTTTACATATGAGATAAATGGGACATTTGTCCCATCGAGCTCATCAATATAATGTGAATTGTAAATCATTAATGGATCATTCGTTACACCAGAATCAGTTGGAAAATGAGACATTTGGGACGCGAAAAAAGTGTCCCACTGTCTCACGTCCCAGGGGCTAGAGACTGGAAACTTGAAACTAGAAGGGCCTGCCCTGCCCTGAGCTAGTCGAAGGGCGCCTGTCGCGCAATGTCACTGTGACAGTGACATTTTGGGACATTTGAGACATGGACATCGGGGTGCATCTTGTTGCACGGCGTTGCACAGTCTTTCGGCACGCTCCCTTCGGCAAACTCAAGGCAGGCGGGGCAGGTGGCGTTGCACCCGCTGTGAGGGGGTCTCATTCATTTCGGGGCGGGACATTAAAAATAACGTTGATTTGCAGCACCGGGCGAAGGTAAGATTTTGTTAAAAGGGTGGAATCGGCCGCCCAGTTGCACACCCCAAGGAGTCACACCATGAAACGTGCACTTGCCGTCGCAGTGGTCGCGGGACTTTCAGCGTTCTACATTCCCACCCGCCCGGTCAAGGCCGCGAACGCCAATTCGACCACCAGGTATCAGCTCAATGCGTCGCTGCCGGAGGTGAAATTCGATGGCGTGGCGCTGGGCGATGCGCTCGATTTTCTGCGGGATGTGTCGGGCATCAATTTGACCGTGAACTGGAAGGCAATGGAAGCGGCGGGTGTGACCAAGGACACGCCGGTGACGTTGCGGCTGCGGAACGTCTCGGCACGCAAGGCGCTGGAGATGGTGCTGGCCGAGGCCGGCGGCAGCAGCGCGCTGACGTATGACGTCGATGAGGGCGTGGTCGAAATCACTACCAGGGAGTTGGCCGACCAGCGCATGTATACCAAGGTCTATCCGATCGAAGACCTGCTCATGGAGATTCCCGATTTCACCGATGCGCCGATTTTCGATCTCACCTCGCTGAGCAATAGCAGCAGCGGCGGTGGCCGAGGCGGCGTTGGTGGTGGAGCAGGTGGCGGCGGCGGATACGGTGGCGGAGGTGGCGGTGGCTCGGGCAGCTCCGGCGGGCTGTTTGGAAACACCAATAATTCGCAAAACAAGCAGCAGCAAACCGGCAAGACCAAGCAGGAGCGCGCCCAGGAACTGGTCGATCTGATCCGCTCGACCATCACGCCCGATGTCTGGGTCGAGAACGGCGGAAAAGCCGCCATCCGTTACTGGAGCGGGAACCTGATCGTCACCGCGCCGCGGTCGGTGCAAGAAGCCATCGGCGGGCCGCTGGATTGAGCGCGTTGCGCTTTTTCCGAGCGCCGCAGAGAGTTTGCAGGCGCGGCTGCGAGCGTCTAAAAGAAGTCGATGAATCAAACTTCCAATCCGCATACGGTCGATCCGGAACTGCTGGAGATGCTCCGTTGTCCCTTGACGCGCAGCCGATTGCGCGCTGAAGGCGATTTTCTCGTGGCCGAAGTTGGAGGCTTGTCTTATCCGGTGCGTGATGGCATCCCCGTCATGCTGATCGAAGAAGCGCGCCTGCCTGCGGGCGTGGAATCGCTCGATGCGCTCAAGGCAAAACTGAACCTGTGACGCGGTGGATTTACATTTCCCGCAGGTGATAGCTCTTGATGGTCGTCTGCTGAAAATCGGGATATGCGCCGATGTCATGCTCGGCCAGATCCAGCCCATCAAATTCATCGGCCTCCTTGGCGCGAATGGATCCCAGGAGCTTGATCAGCGCGAAAAGGATGAACGATAGCACCGCCGACAGCGCGGCAATCGCCGCGATCCCGGCGATCTGAATCCCGATCTGATGTCCGCGCGTAGCGCCTTCGTGTAACGGGCAGAAGAATCCAACGGCTAAAGTTCCCCACCCCCCGCCGAGAATCTGAATGGCGACAATGCCGGTTGGATCATCGATGCGCATGCGCAGGTCAATGGTGACGGCGATGATCGGAATGAAAATCCCCGCCACCGCGCCGATCAGCGCTGCCGCCGGCGCGCCGACGACGCCCGCGCCGGGCGCGATGGCGACGCAGCCTCCGAGGAATCCAATCAGCGCCAGAACGATGTCCGGCTTACCGTATCGAAGCTGGCCGACGAGGATCGCCATGAATCCCGCCGCCGCGGCGGCGAGCATCGTTTGCATCGCGGCGGGCGACGCGGATTCGGTCATGTGCCTGAACGGATTGGCGTGCCCCGCCACAACCGATCCGATCCAGGCCGAGCCGCAAACGTAAGGCAGCCAGCCGACCAGCATGAGCATCACGCCGATGCCCACCAGCGGCAGATTGTGGCCGGGGATCATCGAGGAAGAGCCGTCGCGATTGAATTTCCCGGTGCGAGCGCCAACCAGAATCGCGGCGACGCAAGCGCACACCCCCGCCGCCAACTGCAGCGCAGCCCCGCCGGCGACATCGATAAATCCGCGGTCGGCCAGCCAGCCGTACCAGGCCCAGTGTGCCGTCACCGGCAGCAGCAATCCGCCCAGCAGGATCGACGCCGCGCACAGCGGAAAAAAGCGGATTCGCTCCGCGGTCGCCCCCGCCACCGCGCCGCTGGCCATGAGGATCATCACGAGCTGGAAGAAAACGATCGATTCGATCCCCTGCCCGTTGACGATCTTCGCGGCCAGGAATTTGGGATTCAACGAGAAATAAGCATTGGTCGTTTGGAAGAGAATCGCCGCCCCGACGATCCAGAAAATCAGCGTCACCAGGCACAGATCGCAAAGCAGCCGAGCAACCATGCCGGCCGAGTTTTTTGAGCGAACCAGCCCCGCCGCATACAGGCAGAACCCCGCCCGCCCCAGCAATGCCGCCGCGCCGAGCACGGCCACAATCACGTCGATGACCATCCGATCTCCTGGAAGCGCAAGTCGATCCCGATTGATCACAGCGTAGCGATTGAGTCCCCCGCCACAATAGTTCGACATGGCCGGCGCCAATGGCGAATCAATCGCCATCCACAGCTTGGCCGAAGGTCGGTACAAAATCGCTGGCCCATGCAACTCCGCCTGCCCTGAGCTTGTCGAATGGGTGGAACGCGATGACCCGCTGGGGCGGCGCGCAAGATCAACTTGCGCATATTCGAGATTGCTGGTTGCTGGGAACGGCGATGTCCTTGCCGGCAACGTCACACCGAAAAGCCGCAGAGGACCTCGGCGTTCCCATCCATCGGCAGCGAATCCGCGGAGTGAGTCATGCACAGATCCTAAGGCGTATCATTCCACGACGATGCGGTCCTCGCCGTTGCGCAGGCGCGATTGGAGATTGTCCAGCACATTCATGAAATTGATGTAGCTGTCGTAGGGACTTTCGTAAGGGCTGAAATAGCGATGCACCGCGCCGTCCGACCAATGCTTGGTGCACATGTAATAAAAATGATCGCTGGAGGTGAGCCTTCGCCAATCTTCGAGGAGCTCAACTTCGCCTCGATCTTTCAGCGGGCCTTCGAGCTTGTAAAGCTCGTGCAGCGCGTTGGACTGCATCGCGTTGCCCAGCCACGCCGACAGGTCGCGCTCGACATCGGCCCAGGAAATCATGTGTGGCACGTCCAGCTCGCCGGCCGGCTCATACCGGTCGATCGCCTGTGAAGGCGTCAGAAAATCATTTTCGCCAGTTGCCAGTATTTCTCGCGGCAGGTGCCGGAGAAATTCGAAAATTCCCGTATCAGCCCAGTGATGTTCGCCGAAGGTTTCGTAATCAAGGAAGAGGTTGCAGACTTCGCCATGCCCATTGATCTGGCTCACCCACTGCGCGAACTTGTCGGCCGTCAGCGGCCATTGAGGCCAGGAGCGGTTGCTGAAGCGGAAGGCGATGTCATCGCTGAGGCGGTAGTTCTTCAAAAGCAGCTTGATCTTGGAGTGCGGCGGCCGATAGACAAAATTTGGGCTCCGCAGGCCAAGGATGTGATCGGCGCCCTCCGCAAGAATCCCTTCGTAGCCCATATGGCTCACGAAATTGGCCAGATCGTTGTTGTAAATCAGTTCGGTGTTGCGGAATACGCGCGGCTGCTGGTCAAACAGCTCTCCGATGAGCTCGCGATGAGCCGTCACTTGGGCGCGAAACTCATCGCGGGAATAAAGGAACGAAAGCGAATGGTGATAAGTCTCGTCGAGAAATTCAACGCAGCCGGTGCCGGCCAGTTCCTTGAGCAGATCAATCACCTGCGGCGCATGAGCCTGAAGCTGCTCGAGGGCGATGCCGGTGATGGAGAATGCGATCCGGAACCGGTCGCGGTGCTCGCGAATGCAATCGAGAAGCGTCTGCGTGGCGGGGACATAGCATTTCTCCGCCACCTTGCGCAGCAGTTCGGCGTTCTTGAGCTGGTCGAAGTAATGCCGATCGGTGTCGAAGACGCTGTATCGGCGGAGCCGGAAGGGCTGATGCACCTGAAAATAAAAAACTACCGATGCCATGAGCAATGCCTTCGCGTCGCGCGGTCGGGAGCTACATCCCCGATTCGCATTCTAACGGGACGCCAGCGAAGGTCTACTTACATGCTCTTTGTGCGAAAGTCACTGCCATTTCCATTGGGGATCGCGGATGGCGGCCAGAACCTGCTCGGCAGTTAGACCTTGCTGCGCCATCTGGCGGTAATGCTGACGAATGGCGCTTACTTTCTGCATTTCCTGATCAGTCGGCGTGAAATTGATCCGATGCCCAACGCGCTGGCCCAGAAGCAGCGTGATGTATCCGTTGATGCCAAACGGATCCTCATGTCCGACCACCAGCGGCCCCCAGAAACTGCACGGGCCGTTCTCGCGGTAATACTCCATCATATCGTCCGCGCCAGCCAGATCGGTCTTCTCGCGGCACTCCTGCCAGAAAGGCGTATCGATCCGAGTATTGTATTTGTAGTGAATCGCAATAAAGGCGCGGGTCGCGTCCCAGATCGCGGAGTGATGGTAATTGATGTAACGCGCGTGGGTGGGACGAATTTGACGGTCCGCGGTCGCGAGACTGTCGGCCAGCACCCGGCTCTGCGTCGCGATCACGCCCAGGGCTGTCGCTTCCAGCGGCTCGACAAACCCGCTGGCGTTTCCGATCGCCACCACGTTCTTGACGAAATTACGCTCGTATCGGCCGGAAACGAATTTTACCACGCGGGTTTGCGTTACATCCGGGCTTTTGCTGCGAAATTCGCGCTCCGCCTGTTCATCGGAAATGAAGCTGGAGCAGTAGACGTAACCGCGATTGATGCGATGTTCATGCTCGATCTGCCAGAGCCAGCCGCTGTCCATCGTCGAGCAGGTCGTATAGGGATAGATCGGCTCGCCCGGCTTTCGCGTCCATCCGCCTACAACTGCGCGATCGCAAAAAAGGCTGCCTTTGAAATTGATGAAGGGTTCCTGGAGCGTCTTGCCCAGCAGCAGCGAGACAAAGCCGGAGCAATCGACAAACAGATCAGCGGTTTCGGTCCGGCCCGACGCCATGCTCAGGCCCGTCACGCCGCTCTGGTTAACAAGAACCTGCTCGACCTTGTCTTCAACAATATTGATGCCGAGATTCGTGGCGAATGTTTCGAGAAACGAGACAAATTTCTCGTTTTCGAAATGGTAGGCAAAAGAGTTGTTGAACTTCGGGGCGCCATTGGGGGCGCGCTCGAATACTTTGCCGCCGGCCATCAGGGCCGTCATCGGCTCGACACATTCCATGTCGGCGTCGCAGTAGAAGCTGATCGGCTTTCTCAAATCGGGGTAGTTGGCCGTCAGATGGACCGAATCAAACGAATAGAAAAAGTGCGGCCGCGGCCCCCAGACGAATTTCAGCCCCAGCTTCCAGGTGGGGACAGCCATCTCATAAAATTGTTTTGGTGGAACCTGGAGATACTGGTGCAGGAAGCCGGTGAGCGCGGTCGTCGAGCCTTCGCCGACGCCGATGATTCCGATGTCTTTGGAGCGGATGACGGTGACGGACAAATCAGGCATTCGCTTCTTGAGCGCCAGCGCCGCCATGAACCCGGCACTTCCGCCGCCAAGAACGATCACCCGTTGCACCCGCTTCAAATCACTTTCCATCCTGAAGGCTCCTCATAGCCGTCTGTATTCGCGACAATTCCAGATGATTTCCTCCCGGTTGTTACGCCCATATGGTCGCATCAGTGCGGACAGGTTTACGACAACAGCAATTCCAGATCTTCCCGGCCCAGCTTGCTGATCACGCTGTTGTCAGCGCTCACAATCGCGTCTGCAAGCTCGCGCTTGCCCTCCTGAAGCTTCAGCACCTTTTCTTCCACCGTGTCCTTGGCGATCAATCGGTACGCGAACACTTGCCGGGTCTGGCCAATGCGATGGGCCCGGTCGATGGCCTGCGCTTCAACCGCCGGGTTCCACCACGGATCGAGCAGGAAGACATATTCAGCGGCTGTCAAATTCAAACCGACCCCGCCCGCCTTGAGGCTGATGAGAAACAGCTTGCAGTTTTTGTCGTTCTGGAATCGATCGACCACCGCCTGCCGATCGCGTGTTCGACCATCGAGATATTCGTAATGAACCTTGTCCGCGTCCAGCCGCTTGCGGACGATCGAAAGGAAGCTGGTGAATTGCGAGAACACCAGCGCCTTATGGCCCCCATCCATCACCTCAGCAAGCTGCGGCAGCAGCGAATCGAGCTTGGCACTGCCGAGGTCCGACTTTTCCTTATCGATCAATCCCGGGTGGCATGCCGCCTGGCGAAGTCGCAACAGCGCTTCGAGAATCTGGATTTTGCTTTTCTTGATGCCCTCGGTCGCGATGCGCATCAGCAGCGACTGACGGTAATGCTCGCGCAGCTCGTCGTAAAGCTTGCGCTGCGACGCATCCAGCTCGCAATGGATCGTCTGCTCGACGCGCTGAGGCAGTTCCCTGGCGACCTGCGCCTTGGTGCGACGAAGAATGAACGGCCGCAGCGCCCGCGAAAGCAGAGTCTTGGTTTCATGATCGATCTTTTGTGAAGCGGATGCCGTCATCTGCAGCACTTTGGCGCTGCCGAGCATTCCGGGATTCAAAAACTCAAACAGGCTCCACAACTCGCCCAGATGATTTTGCACTGGCGTGCCGCTAAGGGCGAGACGGTGGCTGGCACTCAGAAGTCGCGAGGCTTTGGCTGACTCGCTTGAAGCATTTTTAATCGCCTGTGCTTCATCCAGCACGACATAATCGAAAGTGACATCCTTCAGGAAGGCGATGTCGTTGCGCATCGTGCCGTAGGTAGTCAGCACGAGATCCGTATTGGCAAATGCCTCCTGCGTTTTGGCGCGAGTCGTGCCGGTGTGATCGATGACCCGCAATTGCGGTGCAAATCGTCGCGCTTCTTCGACCCAATTGAAAATCAGCGATCGCGGCGCGACGACCAGCGATGGGCCGAGCTGCTTGGATGCCTCATTCCCATTGGAAGAGCTGGCATGCTCGGCGCGAAGCAGCCGACGTTCTTCCAGAAGCGCCAGCACCTGCACCGTCTTTCCCAGTCCCATGTCGTCAGCCAGACAGCCGCCAAAGGAGAAATTCCGCAGGAATTCCAGCCAGCCCAGGCCTTCGCGCTGATAAGGGCGAAGCGTGCCGACAAACGTCGGCGGAGCATCAGCGGCTTTCACGCCTTCAAAGGCCCGTAGTTGCTGCCGCGCCTTCTCGAAAACTTCATCGCAGGTGATCTGCGGCTGCGCCGCCAGCAGGGCATCGAGCAGGCCGATCTGCGTTTTCCCGAACTTGATGTGATCGCCTTCGGCTTCGCCCATGCCGGCGAGCAAGCCATACTTCTTGAGCCAGTCCTCCGGCAGTACTCCAAAAGTTCCATCGCCCAGTCGGATGCTCTTTTCGCCGCGCTGCAAAGCGCGCAACAATTCCGGAAGCGCGACCTGCTGATCGCCAAAATCCGCGGTGCCATGCAGCTCAAACCAGTCGATTCCGGAGCTCAGCTCGACGCGAATTTCCCCCGGCTGGCGGTAAAGCTGCCCCTCGGCTTCCACAAACCAGTTCTCGCCGGTCAGGACGCGAATGACCGATGGAAGCTGGTTCGACGAAAGCTGCAAATTAGGGCGTTCGTTGTCGTAGTAGTAGCCGCGCGCTTCGCGGAATCCCAGCGAATGGAGGCGCGCCTCGGCGGCGCGCTCGGCGTCGCGGTCGCGCGCAATAAATCGCCGCGATTCCCGCAAATAAATGCCCGGCGAAGTGTCATCCGATTTGACGATATGCCCGTCATAATCGAACGAAAGCTCGCCATTGAGCTTGGGCACATCCTGGGAGTAGTAATAACGCTCTTTGTCTTTGCGAAGTCGCAGCCGAAACTTGGGAACGCCCGCAATTCGCTCGTATTGCAATTCCTGCGGCAGCTCCGCATGCGGCACCTGCGGCAGCGAGAGCATCTGCGACAGCAATTCTTCGCCAGCCTTGGCCGGAACGTGCAGGTTCGGCCTCTCGCGAAGCAGTGCGACCCATGCAAACGATTCGTGCGCCTCAAATCGAGCCGCGTATTCGCGCGTGAACAGCACGCCGGGGATCAGCAGCAGCGGATCGGAAAGCTGCATTCGCGGGGGGCCATTTTGCAGCTCGCCGGAGATGACAAATTCCGAAGCCTGTTCACTGCGCTCGATTTTCAGCTTGAATTCCCAGCGCGCTTCATCATCCCACTTCAGCGTCAGCAGGTCGGAGTGAGCTGAAACACGCAAAAAGCATCGGCCCGTGCCGCATATTTGCTGCAACAGCGTCGCATGTTGCGAATAATGCGGGCGGAATCGCGATGAGCGATAGCCGTAGCTCGAATAGTAATAACCCATCTCGGCTTGCCGCGCGCCCGTCAGCATCGCCACGATGCTCTGATCGACCGGGTCAGGAAGCCGATCGCAATCTTCGTTCGACAGCGCTTCGCGCTTGGGCTTTCCCCATTCGCCGTTGCGCTTGCGATCGCGCGACATCACTTCAAGTGTCAGCGCCTTGGTCGAGAGCGATGCCTCGACATCGACGACATACAGAAGCTCTTTGCCTGCCGGCCACGCCGCAGCACCGGCCGCCGGCGTCGTCTGCATGGTCCGGCGAAGCTGGTTGAAATCCGTTTTCCAATCGGCCGAATGTTCTTTGCCTTTTTTCGTTTCGTGTCCGTGATGGTGTGATGCAGAGCGTTTCATTGCCGCATCCTTGCTGGCCAGCATCGGCTTGGCGAAGACCTCAGCCGGCTCCATTGAATCGTCGTCTTCTTCGTCCTCGTCTTCCGCGTCAAAGTCCGCGTCGTCTTCATCCGCCGGCATCAGATCGACATATTCGCCGCGCTCCCAGCCGGCGAGGTAACCAAAAGCCTCGGCCTCCAGCAACGTCGCCCAGACATGCTTGCAGGGTTCGAGCGAATTGGCGTAGTCGTTGCAATCGCAGGAATAAAGGACCTCATGCTTTTCGCGCTCGAGAAGCACGCCATGCGTTGCCCCGGCAAATACGGCCGCGTCGATTCGATTGGCTGAATGTTCGAGAATATCTACATCGCCCCTGGCGCGAATCCGTCCGCCTTCCTTGCGTGCTTCCGGATCAACTTGATCGAACAGCTTGGTCACCAACGACATGCACTTGCTCCCACTGGAATCTGGCGCAACCGAAACGACGCATTGTAACGCCCAATCGCTTCAGACGCGATGCCAGTGGACCGCAAGTGGAAGTTTTCGGAGTCCATAACTCGCCGGCAGCCGCCTTCTTCTCCCGCCCTCGGGTATGCCCGGGTATGCCGGCGGAGGGCTGGGGAGGGGGTGGAATTGGGGTTTGTCGGAGCTGCCAGAGAACCCCCACCCCTAACCCTCCCCCGGAGTACCGAGGGAGGGGATGAATCAATTCCAGCTTTAGGCGCAGGCTCTTTACCAATCAAGAGTTCCGCGCCAGGCTTGGGTCATTTCTTCAACTTGGACGGTCTGTCCAGCCAGCTCCAGAACCGGCTTATCGCTGACCTGTCCGCACCGGATAAAGCCGCAGCCCTGCTGGCGAGCCAGCGCGGCAACTGCATCCACTTGATCCGGCAGGACTTCCAGCAGGTATGTGCCGGTCTTCTCTTCAAACCAGCCCCAGCCAGGCTGCTGTAAGCTCATGCCAAGCCCGCTGGCGATGCACATCTCGGCAGCCGCGACCGCAAGTCCACCATCACTGCAATCGTGACAGCTTTGAACGAGTCCGCGAGTGATCGCGACGCTTACGGCACGATGTACGCCCATCATTCGGCTCAGGTCGCCGGCGCGACCGTGCTGATAAAGACAGAGGATGACATTCCCCGCCCGCTTCAGATCCATCGTCACGCACTTCCGCACATCCTCGATCACGCCAATCGCGCTGATCAGCAGCGTGTTGGGAATGCGAATGACTCGATTGTTTTCCGTGTCGGTGAACTGATTGTGCAGGCTGTCCTTGCCGCTGATGAACGGCACACCAAACGCCAAAGCCGCATCCCGGCAGGCCTCGCAGGCGCGGACCAGCGTTCCCATCGTGGTCGGATCATCCACGCTCGGCCAGCAGAAGTTATCAAGAATGGCCAATCTCGATGGATCGGCTCCAACTGCCACCACGTTGCGGATGGCTTCATCAATTGAAGCGATGGCCATCTCATACGGATCCTGAATTTGCGGCGTCATGCCACAACCAATCACCACGCCACGATGGCTCCCGAGCTTGGGCCGCAAGACCGATGCATCCGATGGCCCAATCTGCAATGGACCCACGAGTGGCTTGATTGCCGACCCGCCCTGCACTTCGTGATCGTATTGCCGGATGATCCAATGCTTGCTGGCGATATTCGGATGCGCGAGCTTGGCGAGCAGTTCATCCTTGATTCCTTTGGCAGGCGCTGCGCCCGTCGAAGGCGCGGAGCCCGCTGAAGCAGCAGCTTCGGTCACCACCGCGCTGCGCCTTGGCATCGGAATGCCATGGTGCAGGAAATCCATCGACAGCCGGCCGACTTCTTTCTGCCCATATTTCAGGATCAGCATCTGATCGCTGGCACCAAATTCGCCGATGACCGTCGATTCGACGTTTTCGCTTTGAGACAGTTGCAGCAACTCATCCAGCTTCTGCTTCGGCACCGACAGCACCATTCGTTCCTGCGCTTCGCTGATCCAGATTTCATCGTAGCGCAGCCCCGCATATTTCAGCGGCACGCGATCGAGTTGCACCGTCGCCCCGATTCTTTCGCCCATTTCTCCGACCGCGCTGGAAAGGCCGCCGGCCCCGCAATCGGTGATGGCGGTGAACAAGCCGCGATCGCGCGCCTGGAGAATCACATCCGCCACCTTCTTCTCGGTGATGGCGTTGCCGATCTGCACCGCATGCGAAAATTCATCCGCATGCGTGTCGGTCAATTCCGCGCTGGAGAAAGTTGCGCCGTGAATGCCGTCGCGCCCCGTCCGTCCGCCCATCACTACGATTGCATCACCCTCGCGGGCGGCTTTGCTGATCTTGTCGCGCGGAATCAACCCCACGCATCCGCAGAAAACCAGCGGATTGCCGAGGTATCGCTCGTCAAAATAGACCGCGCCGTTGATGGTGGGGATGCCCATGCGGTTGCCGTAATCGCGCACGCCCGCGACGACCTGCTGGAGGATCCGCCGAGGATGGATGATTCCGCGCGGAAGTGTTCCCAGGCCCGCCTGGTCGCGATCCGGGAATGCGACGCAAAATACATCGGTATTCGCGACCGGCTTGGCAGCCAGCCCGGTGCCCAGGATGTCGCGGATCACGCCGCCCGCGCCGGTGGCGCTTCCGCCATATGGCTCGATCGCGCTGGGATGATTGTGCGTCTCGACTTTAAAGCAGACCGCATCGACATCGTCGAAAGCCACGACGCCCGCATTATCCGCGAACACTGACAGGCAAAATTCTTCCGCCTTCGATGCCCTCGTCTTTTCCATCAATTGCATCGTGCTGGCAAAGATCGTTTCCTTGATCAGGTTTCCATAATGGCGAGTGCCGGTGACTTTGCCGCTGGCATCGCGCACTTCCACGTCCACCGCGCTCTTGAGCGTCTTGTGAACGCAGTGCTCGCTCCAGGTCTGCGCGATCGTTTCCAGCTCGATATCGCTCGGGTCGCGACCCTGCTGCTGGAAGTAAGACTGGATCGCCTTCATCTCCGTCAGCGACAGAAACAGATGCGCCTCGCGACTGAGCTTCGTCAATTGCGGGTCGCTCAGTGAAAGAAGCTTCACATGTCGAAGGTCCAGCACGCAGGGCTTTCCGATTTGAAACTGCCTCGGCACATACGCATCAAAATGGACCGATTCGATCACCCCATTGGCCAGCACCCGGCCGGCGATGTGCTCAAGCTGCGGCCGCGGAATCGCTCCATCAATGACAAACGCCCGGCCCGTGCGCACCTCGCGCACGTTCAACCCCATGTCCGCCAGCGCCATCTCGGTCGAAGCCGCGACCGGATCCATCACGCCCGGCTTCAGATGGATTTCAATCCGACTTTTGCCGGTGTCATCGAACGAATAAGCGACCAGATGTGCCGATTCCACTACCGGATCGGCCAGCAGTTCCTGCGCCACCCGCTCGATCTCCGCCGGGTCGCTATCGGAATCGATCAGAAAAATCCGGCTGACTGCGATCGGCCCAACGCTAATCCCAAATTCCTGAATCTGATGTC
>JANWHF010000308.1 GCA_025450555.1 Tepidisphaeraceae bacterium
GGGCATCGAGTTGCTTGCCCGATCGGTCGCGATTTGTCCCAACGACGCCGGATATCGGAGAAATTTAGGTGGCGCCTTGCGCCTTGCTGGCCGCCCGCTCGAGGCGTGCGAGTCATATCGTGCGTCGCTGGCGCTGCGAAATGATCCCGATGTGTTGATCGATCTCTCCAACGCACAATTCGAGGCCGGCAACGCCAAAGAGGCCGAGCAGAGCGCTCGAAAGGCTGTGCAATCGAGCGCGAAGCGCTTCGAGGCGCAGATGGCACTGGGCGCCGCCCTTTTTGCAATGCATCGCTTCGATCAGGCGCTAAGCGCATTCCAGGAAGCGGTCAACCTCGACTCAACATCAGGCCCCGCATATCGGCGGCTGGGAATCACGCTGTATCATCTGGGACGCGTGGGTAAGGCCGCGGAAATTCTTTTACTTGCTGACCGCCTTTCGCCAGGCGATGCGGAAACGATGAATCAGATCGCCATGGCTTTGGAAAGAAATGGTCGATCTGAAGACGCCCGGCAATGGTTCAATCGAGTTGCCCAGATGCAGCCTCAGGGAGCAGATGGGTTGTTTCACAAGGCCAATGCATTAGAGGCACTCGATCGCCCTGAAGAAGCGATTGATGCATACCGCCACGCGATCGCATTGAACCCCACGCTTTGGGCGATCGGCTACGCGACGGCTCTTGAAAAGCTTGGTCGCACAGACGAAGCGCTGGAACATTACCGGCTCCTCAAAGATCGCGAACCCAGCTTTCCGCTGGGCCATCTCAATTATGGAATGGCGCTGCTTCGTAAAAAACGCTTCAATGAGGGCTGGAAGGAATACGATTGGCGTCGCTTTACCGCGACCGCGCTGCCGCGCAACTATCCGCAGCCGCTCTGGCGCGAGCAGGATATTTCCGCAAAGCGTCTTCTGCTTTATGCCGAGCAGGGCTTGGGTGACACGATTCTGATGGCTCGATACGTGCCGCTCGTGTTGGCCGGGCGGCCTTCAAGAGTAATCCTCGAATGTCAGCCGGAGTTAACCACTTTGTTTTCGCGATCTTTTCCGCAGATCGAGCTTGCACCGATGCAGGGTTCATCATCTGAATTTGATCTACACGCTTCGTTGTTCGATTTGCCCTTGATATTCAATACGACCCTCGAAACCATTCCAGCGGCCGTTCCCTATCTCAAGCCCTCCACGGAAAAGGTGGCATCATGGCGCAGTCGACTGGGAGCTGGCGGAATGAAGATCGGCTTGGCCTGGGCCGGCGGCGCCTCCAACACGCTGAACCGAATCCGATCGATGCCGCTGTCGGCGATGGCGCCCCTGGCAGGCGTTGATTCGAAGGCCGTGCGATTCATCAGCCTTCAAAAGGGGGCACCGGCGAAAGAAGTAGCGACTCCTCCAGCGGGAATGTTCATCGAAGACTACAATGCCGACCTCAAAGACTTCGATGAAACTGCGGCATTGATTGCCTGTCTCGATCTGGTGATTACGGTGGATACGGCGGTTGCCCACGTGTCTGGCGCACTGGGACAAAAGACTTGGCTTCTCCTACCTTTCTCCTGGTTCTGGCTTTACCTCGAGAATCGAAGCGACTCGCCTTGGTATCCGACGATGCGGCTGTTTCGTCAATCGACGCGCGGCGACTGGTCCGGCCCGATGAAGCAGATCGCCGCGGAGCTACATCAACTGGTCCAATCGCCGCAACGGCAGGATTAATCGCATGGGCGACGAGAAACTTCTTGCCGATGCTGTAGCGCTTTACAACGGAGGCCGGCTCACTGACGCCGAGCCGCTCTTCCGCGCCGCTTTGCAAGCGCATCCTTCCCAGTCGGCGGCTATGCATCTTCTCGGCGTCATCTGCGTTCGAACCGGGCGCGTTCAAGAGGGACTCGATTGGCTCGTCCGCTCCATCGCGAGTCGACCCAACGATGCCGAATTTCGGCGAAACCTCGGCACGGCTTTGCGCACCGCTGGACGATTCACCGAAGCCTGTGACAGCTATCGTTCTTCGCTCGCGCTCAAGCAGGACCCAGACACCATGGTGGAACTGGTCAATGCGCTGCTCGACCTGGAGCAATATCCGCAGGCGGAGCAGTTCGCCCGGCAGGCAGTGCAGCTGGCTTCCGCTTCTTCGCGAGCCCGCGTGGCGCTGGGGTCGGTGTTGGTGGGAACGGATCGGGTGGATGAGGCGCTGGCCGAGTTGCAGCAGGCGGTGCAGCTGGATTCGAGATCCTTTCAAGCCCATTTGCGGCTGGGGATAGCGCTCTATATCAAGGCGCGATATCGCGAGGCGCGCGAAAGCTTCATGCGCGCCGATGCTCTCATGCCTGGAGATCCGGGGACGATGAACCAGATCGGCTTCACTTTTGAAAAGGAATATAACTTCGCCGAAGCGCAGCAATGGTTTTCCAAAGTGGCCGCCCTGAATCTGCAAAGCCCTGACGGTTTGGAACAACGCGCCAATGCGCTGCAAAGCCTCGGGCGACTGGAAGACGCTGTCGAGATCTATGAAAAGGCGCTGAAGCTGAATCCGAACATGCGTCGCACCGGGCTGGCTAATACATTATTCAAGCTGTCGCGCACGGATGAAGCCATCAAGCACTACGAGGTGACGCTCCAGCGCCATCCGCAATTTCCGCTCACGCATTTCCAATATGCGATGGCCTTGCTGCGCAAGGGGCGCTATGAGGAAGGATTTGCCGAATTCGATTGGCGATGGAAATGTCTCACTCAACACGCGCCGCCGCGCAATTATCCGCAGCCACTGTGGCGCAGCCAGGACATCTCCGGCAAACGCCTCTTCATCCACCCCGAGCAGGGATTCGGCGACACCATCCTCACTGCGAGATACCTGCCCAGAATCCAAAAGCTAAATCCGGCAACCTTGATGCTGGAATGTCCCGACACGCTGGTCGACATTTTTCGTCGATCGCTTCCGCAGGTGCAGATTGTTCGGCCCGGCGAAACGCCGGATTTTGATTTACACGCGGCGTTATTCGATCTGCCGCTGATCTTCGGCACGACTTTGGAAACCATTCCGGCAAATGTTCCTTATTTGCAAGCCGATCTGGCCAAAGTGGAACAATGGGAATCGCGCCTTGGCGGTGGCTCCGAGATGAAAGTCGGCCTCGTTTGGGGCGGCAGCCCATTCAACCCCGGCGATCGAGATCGGTCGATGCCGTTGTCTGCGATGGCGCCGTTGGCTACGGTGCCGACCCATCTCGTGCGATTCATCAATCTTCAAAGGGGCCCGTCCGCGGCGCAACTTTCGGGCGCGCCTGCTGGACTGAAAATAGAGGACTACACCAGCGAACTCGCCACATTCGACGACACCGCAGCGCTTATCGAGTGCCTGGACCTGGTCCTTGCCGTCGATACTTCTGTCGCGCATCTGGCTGGCGCGCTGGCAAAGAAAATCTGGGTTCCCTTTCCCTTCTCGTGGTACTGGCTTTATCTTGAAGGTCAAAGCGATTCGCCCTGGTATCCGACGATGCGATTGTTCCGGCAGACCCAGCGCGGCGATTGGTCTGGGCCGATGGAGCAGATCGCCAGGGAATTGATACAACTGATCCAGAGGCATTGAGCGTTGATCGATCGCACGAAGACCAATTCGACTTTTGCCAGCGCGGTTGCCCATCACGATGCAGGTCGGCTTGCCGAAGCCGAGCGGTCGTTTCGCGCCGTATTAAAGGAGCAGCCGGCCCACCCGGTGGCGACGCATCTGCTCGGCCTCATCTGCGCCAAGACTGGACGGGTTGCTGAAGGCTTGGAGTTGATCAAGCGATCGATCTCTTACCGGCCCAATGACGCCGACTTTCAGCGAAATCTCGGATTGACCTATCGCATCGCCGGTCGAACGGAGCAGGCGTGTGAGGCCTTTCGGGCCTCGCTTGCGCTTCGCACGGACGCAACGGTGCTGATCGATCTGGTCAACGCGCTTAATGATCTAAGGCAACATGCCCAGGCGGAGACGTACGCCCGGCAAGCAGTCCAGATTGCACCAAAATCGCCCGATGCTCATATCGCGCTTGGCTCTGTTTTGATGGCTTTGCAGCGAATCGACGAAGCGATCGGCGTTTTCCAGACGGCGGTTTCGCTGAACACAAATTCCGGCGAAGCTTACAAGCGGCTGGGGATGGCCCTTTATCATCGCGGACGATTTCCAAAGGCCCATGACATCCTCGAACTGGCCAATCGCCTTGTGCCGGGCGATCCGGAATTGCTTAACCAGATTGGGCTGACGCTGCAGAAGTTGAGCCGACGCCACGAGGCCAGAGCATGGTTTGAAAAAGTTCTGTCGATGAACCTGACCGGCGTCGATGGGCTTTTTCACACCGCCAACGCGCTGGAATGCCTCGATCGATTGGAAGAGGCGATCGATCTGTTCAAGAAGGCGCTGGCCATCAATCCAGATTTGTGGAACGCGGCGTTGGCCAATTCGATGGTCCGCCTGGGACGGACCGATGAAGCGATGGAACTTTTCAGGCAGGCGGTCGAGCGATATCCGAATTATCCACTGGCTCATCTGAATTATGGGCTGACGCTTCTGCTCAAAGGGCAATATGAACAAGGTTGGGCCGAGTATGACTGGCGCTGGCATTGCCCGACGCAGCATGAAGATCCGCGAAATTATCCGCAGCCGAAATGGAAGGATCAGAATATCGCTGACAAGAGGGTGCTGCTTTATGCCGAGCAGGGACTGGGCGACACGCTGTTGATGGTGCGATATTTGCCGATGGTGCTGGAGCGCGGGCCGGAGAAGGTGATTCTTGAATGCCAGGGGGCACTGGTGGCGCTATTCACGCGATCGTTTCCCCGGGTGCAGATCGTGCGGTCAACTGAGACACTGCCGGAGTTTGATCTGCATGCGGCGTTGTTTGATCTGCCGCTGATTTTCAAAACGACATTGGAAACGGTGCCGGCACCGATTCCGTATCTCGTGCCTGATCCGGAAAAAGTTGCGGCATGGCACGCGCGTTTGGGAGCCGGCTTGAAAGTCGGCTTGGTCTGGGCAGGCAGCGCCTCCAATCCCGGAGATCGGGATCGCTCGATGCCCCTGAGCGCGATGGCGCCGTTGGCGACCGTCAGCGGCGTTCGATTCATCAGCCTGCAGAAAGGGCCGCCATCGGAGCAACTGGCCAACCCCCCTGCCGGCTTGAACATCGAAGATTACACCGCCGACATTTCCAATTTCGACGACACGGCGGCGCTCATTGAATGTCTGGATCTCGTCATCGCTGTGGATACTTCCGTTGCGCATTTGAGCGGAGGGTTGGGCAAGCCGACATGGATTCCGCTGCCCTACTCGTGGTTCTGGCTCTATCTCGAAAAGCGACACGATACGCCCTGGTATCCAAGGTCTCGTCTATTTCGCCAAAGCGTCCGACGGGACTGGACCGACCCGATGAACCGGATCGCGACGGAATTGAAGCAGTGGGCTCAGGCTTATGACGGTACATGATACGGTGAATCCTCATGCGAAAAGTTCGAAAAGCGGTCATCGCGGCAGCCGGACGCGGCACGCGCCATTATCCGGCATCGAGCGTCGTCCCGAAGGAAATGTTGCCGCTGGTGGATCGGGATGGCGTGACGAAGCCGATCCTGCAGATGGTGGCGGAAGAGGCCTTTCATTCGGGCATCGAGGAGATCTGCATCGT
This sequence comes from Tepidisphaeraceae bacterium, assembly GCA_025450555.1. Taxonomy (GTDB): domain Bacteria; phylum Planctomycetota; class Phycisphaerae; order Tepidisphaerales; family Tepidisphaeraceae; genus JANWHF01. Next base: position 5,647 of record JANWHF010000308.1, read on the forward strand.
CGCCGCGCCGGGTAAGGATTCGTTGTATCGACAACATTTCTCGCAGATCGAGGCGCCGCTCACCCAAGATTGGGCGCAGCTTGAATCGGAGAAGCTGGCCGAGCTTGGGAAGCATGTCTCATTTGTTCTGCAGGATGAGCCGCAAGGTTTTGGCGATGCGGTGTTCCGAGCCAAAGCATTTGTCGGCGATGAGCCATTTCTGCTTTTATTGGGGGACCATGTATTTGTCAGCGATACGAAGGATCGTTGCGCCCGGCAACTGATTGCCACTTTTGAAGAGCTTCAATTCGACGCGCTGACGGGCGTGCAGCCCAATCCGGAGCGACTTTTGCATCTGTTTGGCGTGATTCGCGGAATGCCATTCGATGGTGATCGCGGAATCTACCGGGCGCAGCGCATTGTCGAGAAGCCTTCAATTGACCATGCTCGCAAAGAGCTGGCGACCGATGGACTACCGCTGGGAAATTACCTCGCACATTTCGGCATGCACATTTTTACGCCAGCCATCTTCGATTCACTGGAATACATGATTCGGCAGAACATCCGCAGCAACGGTGAAATTCAACTTACCGCCGCCCAGGAGCATCTACGGCAGCAGACCAACAACTACGGCTGCATGATTGTGCGGGGACAGCGCTGTGATACTGGCATTCCTTATGGGTTGCTCGAAACCCAACTCACCCTGGGTCTGGCTGGCGTTCATCGAACGGAAGTCTGCGAAGCAGTCACGCGAATTTTGGCTTCACAGGTCAAGGCGTGATCTCGCATCAAGCCGGTTTGCGCGCAAAAAAGACTTTGCGGTAATTGGTTGCCAGCGGGCGTTTCGAAAGCACCGACGGGAAGAGCACGTGCCGGCGAACAACCGCTTCGGGAAAATCCTTTTCGGTGATTACGCGCACCTCAAAACCAGCAGACCGCAGCAGATCCGGCATGTCATTGCCGAAGATGCGGACGTGATCTTCCTGGCCAAAGATTCGCTCGCGCTCGCGCGGATCGGTGACGCTCGGATCGCCCCAGGTCTTTTCCAGATGATCCTGCTGCGGCACCGTCAAGATCGCGTAGCCGCGGGGCGAAAGAACGCGGAGAATTTCCCGCATACCCTTGAGATGATCGGGCACATGCTCCAGAACGTCAGCCGCGATCAGCAGATCGATCGAGCCATCTGAGACGGATGGCATGTCGGTCAAATCCAGCTTTTCATCCACATCGTCGCGGCTGAAATCGGCCGTGCGGTAAGACGCCGCGCGCGGCTTGATCAAAGGTGTCGTCTGTTGCTCGGGCGAGAAATGAAGCACGCGCTTGCCATCGACCAGATCGATATATTTGAGGCCTTCAATGAGATTCAGTGCAGCAACCATCAGGCGGTGACGAACCTGCGATCGACATTTCCAGCATACGCTGTGCTCGTGCCAATCATCGCTGGCAAAATGACGTCCGCTCCAGCCGCACACATTGCAGCAGACGTTGCGCGGAAAGCGCAGCGCGATGTTCCGCAGCTTTCGGCGGGCCTTGCGAAGCAATGATGGACTACCGGTGCTTGGCATGGATTCTGATTTAAGTGGCGATTTAGAAGCCATCCTGCTTCACCGCTCGCGCATAGTCTCGCAAGGCTTCGCGCCATGGGCGCATCGGATGGCCGGTCGCTTTCTCGAAGGGCGAAACATTGAGCACGCTATACGCCGGTCGGCGCGCCTGTTTCGGGCGGATGGCCAGCCACTGCGCGGTGGTCGTCGGCGCGACCTCGGCCTTGACGCCAAATTCTTCCAGGGCCGCGCGGGCAAATTCAAACCAGCTTGTCTGCCCGGAATTGCTCAGATGCCAGATGCCACTCTTTTGCAGCTCGACCAACTCCAATGTCGCGGCGGCAAGATCTTCGGTGTAAGTCGGCGACCCGACTTGGTCATCAACCACCTTCAATGGCTGACCCGCCTTACCACGCTCGACGATCGTCCGAGGGAAATTCGGTCCATTGCGGCCATAGAGCCAGGCGGTACGGAGAATGAGCCATTTGTCTGGGGCGTTTTCCTGAAGCTTCTGCTCGCCCAATAGCTTTGAGCGACCATAAGCTGAGACGGGGCCTACAGGGTCATCGCTGCGATAAGGGCGTTTGCCTTGCCCATCGAAAACGAAATCGGTGCTGAAATGGACGAGCATCGCGCCGCTCTTCTTGCAGGCGGCGGCGAGCAGTCCAACGCCGGTGCCGTTGATGGCATTGGCGGCGTCCACTTGATCTTCGCACTGGTCAACTTTTGTATGTGCCGCGCAGTTGATCAGCAGCGTGGGCCGAGCCGATTGAAACAGCGAATCGACATCCGACTCGCGCGTGATGTCGCAGACGTCGCGATCGACGGCATGGACGCTCAGCCTCCGCTGCGCCAACTTGCGCAGCAGCGCGTTGGCCAGCATCCCATAGCCGCCGGTGATGACGATCGAATCAAAAATGCTCATGCCTCAATACCCGCAAGTCGAGTGAGTGCGTCGCCCGTTACGCGAAAAACCGTCCAATCCGACATCGGCACCGCGCCGAGCTTTCGATAGAACTGGATCGAAGGCTCGTTCCAATCCAGCACCGACCATTCAACCCGTCCGCACCCGCGCTCGACCGCGAGCTTGCCAATTCGGACCAGCATGGCCTTGCCGATGCCCCTGCCGCGCGCGTGCGGCTGAACGAACAGGTCTTCCAGATAAATTCCCGGACGGCCCAGAAATGTCGAGAAATTATGAAAAAAAAGAGCGAAACCGACCGCCTTCGTGTCCAGTTCCGCGATCAGCACCTCGGCCACCGGGCGCGCGCCAAAAAGATGCTGTTGAAGCATCGATTCGGTGGCGACCACTTCATGCGAAAGTTTCTCGTACTCGGCCAATTCGCGGATGAAGCCAAGAATCGTCGGCACGTCTTGTTCGCGGGCCGCGCGGATGGAAATGTTGCCGATGGAAGTCATGGGATGAATTGCCGAACCGAGTCGATTCCCTTCGATCACATCCGGAACGCGGGATGCTGCTTGTATTGCGAAAATGCCGGCAGCTTCTGATCGCGCGCGGAGACCGTGGGATTGGTCACCGGCCAGGGCACAGCCAGTTCCGCATCGGACCAGAGCACGCCGCCTTCACCTGCAGGATTGTATGGGGCATCAACCTTGTACAGCACGTCGGCCGGCTCATCGCCCAGGACGCAAAATCCGTGAGCAAAGCCCGGCGGAATCCAGAGCAGCCGGCCATTCATGTCGGTCAGCTCGATGCCGGCATATTGGCCGAAGGTTGGCGATCCCGCCCGCACATCCACCGCCACATCCCAGATGCGACCGCGGACGACGCCAACAAGTTTTCCCTGGGCTGGATTGAGCTGGTAATGCAATCCGCGAAGAACGCCCGGCGCGGAGCGCGAATGGTTGTCCTGCACGTAATGTCCCGGCAGCCCCGCATCCTTGAACTTATTTTCCTGGAACCGCTCGACAAAAAATCCCCGCGAATCGCCGAAGATTTTCAGTTCGATCAGCTTCAGATCGGGAATTTCAAGGGGCGTGATGGTCATGATCTGTGCACGCTCGTAGCACAGCCTTCCAGGCTGTGAATTGAAAAACACAGGCTGAAAGCCTGTGCTACGCATGATGCGCTCTACCTGCCCGCATACTGCGCCTGGTAGTATTTTAAATATTCACCACTTTTGATGGCTCGCCACCAATCCTCATGGGCCTTGTACCAGGCGATGGTGGTCTTGATCGCTTCTTCAAAGCGATGGCGCGGCTCCCAGCCGAGCTCCTGTTTGATCTTGCCGGCGTCAATCGCATATCGGCGGTCGTGCCCGGGGCGGTCCTTCACATATTGGACGCTGGTGTCCCAGTCCTTGCCCATTTCTCGGAGGACCACTTCCGTGATCCGGCGATTAGTCAGTTCGTTGTTGCCGCCGATGTTGTAAACTTCGCCGGGCTTTCCTTTCTTCAGCACAGTCCAGATGGCGTCGCAATGGTCTTCGACATAGAGCCAGTCGCGGACGTTAAGTCCATCGCCATACAACGGAACTTTTTTCCCTTCCATCAGGTTCGTGACGAACAGCGGAATCAGCTTCTCAGGAAAGTGATAAGGCCCGTAGTTGTTCGAGCAGCGCGTGATCAGCACCGGCATATGGAACGTGTGGAAGTAGGACCGCACCAGGCAGTCCCCGGCTGCCTTGCTGGCGCTGTAAGGGCTGTTGGGCGCAAGCGGCGTTTCCTCGGTGAATTTCACATCGGGCTGGTCTTCGGGGAGTGTGCCATACACTTCGTCGGTGCTCACCTGGAGATACCGCTCGACCGAATTGGCCTTGGCGGCATCCAGCAGCACCTGCGTTCCGACCACGTTGGTTTGAATGAATGGCCCGGAGCTGAGGATGCTTCGATCGACGTGCGACTCGGCGGCAAAGTGGACGACATGGGTGATGCGGTGCTCTTTGAAAAGCTTTGCGATGAATTGCTCGTCGCAGATGTCGCCGCGCAGAAACGTCAAGCGCGGATCCTTCATCAGGTCCTGGAGATTGGCGAGATTTCCAGCGTAGGTGAGCTTATCGAGCGCAACGATTTTGGCCTGCTCCCCGCGGCCGACGAGCATCCGCACAAAATTCGAGCCGATGAAGCCGGCGGCGCCGGTGACGAGAATGTTCATTTGCTGGACGCCTCTTTGTTGGCTCCGTTTTGTGCGACGGTGTTGCAGGCTTTGAGATAAAAGTCGATGTTTTCGCCGGCGTCGGCCCAGAAGCCATTCACCTGATCAGCGGTCATTTCGCCGCGCTGGATGTAGGCGTTATTGACGTCGGTGATTTCCAGTTCGTTGCGCGCCGAGGGCTTAAGCGTGCGGACAATTTCAAAGACGTTCTTATCGTAAAAGTAAACGCCGATGACCGCCCAGTTGCTCTTAGGCTCCTTTGGCTTTTCAACGATTTTCACAACCCGATCGCCTTCCATTTCCGCCACGCCATAGGCCTTGGGATTCTCAACCTGCGACAGCAGGATCTTGGCCCCCTGCCCCTGATGGCGGAAGCGATTGCAGCAATCCTTAATGGCGTATTCGAGAATATTGTCGCCCAGGATCAGGCAGATCGAACCGCCGTCGGCAAAATGCTCGGCCAATCCAAGGGCTTGGGCGATTCCGCCGGCTCCATCCTGATAGGTGTAATGGAGTTCCTTCAGGCCAAACTCGCGGCCGTTGCCCAGCAGGCGGATGAAATCGCCGGCGTTGTTGCCGCCGGTGACGAGCAGCACTTCATCGATTCCCGCCTTGGCCATGCATTCCAGGGGATAATAGATCATCGGCTTGTCGTAGACGGGCAGCAGATGCTTGTTGGTGACCTTTGTCAGCGGAAAAAGCCGGCTGCCGGTGCCCCCGGCGAGAATAACGCCCTTCATGGATTTACGTCCTTCCGTTAGCTTCCGCTAGACTTACCCCATAAACGATAAATCGGCCAATCAGAGGTGGGCGACGCCCAGCCGTTCCGACCTATAACCGCCTGATCATAGTAAAAATGGGGAAGTCGAGAAAGGGACGCAGACTGATCGGGTAAAATCGGCGTTGTATTTCACCGGAGAATAGATTGACACCCGCTCGAGCAAATCAGGTTGATGCCGGCTCAGCAGCATCAGCAAGCAGATCTACTACCTCCGCCTCGCGGTTCATGTTCCACAACACCTTCAGAGAAGCGAAGCCGACATAGAAATATCCGCCGGCGAAGATCAGCAGGAACGGAATCGTGGTGAAACCAAAGCCATACCACAGGGCGATGCTCACACAAACGGCCATGTAAGCGCCAAAGGCGATTTCCAGAGCTGGCAGCCAAACTCGCTTGAAGGTGAGAACGCGCTCCCGCCGCCATTTGGTTTTGCCATGGCCGGTAACGCCATATTTAGGCGTGCGGACGAATACCACGCTGGGCTTTCGCCGAATCGATCCCCAGATCGCTTCCATTACCGCCTTGGCATTATTCAAGCCGATCCCAATGCCCAGGCTCATCAAGAATGGCAGATAAAGAACACTCTTCCACCCCGCCTCCTTGCCCAGCAATTCGCGCTGGCCAAAGACAAAGAAGGTGCTGGCCGAGCAGGTCGCCAGGATGAATAGTCCGAGGCTAAAGAGGAAATGGCCCCACGTGTGCCCCTTCAATGGAGCTTCGACATTGTCGATGTACCCGAAGAAAATTGGATACATCATCAGCGTCAGGACCACCATCAGCGGATATACGATCGTGTTGGTCAGATGGAAAAAGGCTTCGAGTTTGATGCGGTATGAGAGCTGGCGCGACCGCATGATGCGCGGGAGCAACTTGATGGCCGTCTGCACGCTGCCCTTGGTCCAGCGATGGGCCTGCTGCTTAAACCCGATCATTTCCGGCGGAAGCTCGGCCGGCGCACAGAACTGAGGCAGATAAAGAAACTGCCACCCTTTCAACTGCGCGCGATAGCTCAGGTCCAGGTCTTCAGTCAGTGTGTCATGCTGCCAGCCACCGGCATCGTCAATGGTCTGCCGGCGCCACACGCCGGCTGTGCCGTTGAAGTGCATGAACCTGCCGCTGCGGTTGCGGGCAGTATGCTCGATGACGAAGTGGCCATCCAGGAAAATGGCTTGACCCTTGGTCAGCAGTGATGCATCCCGATTGAGGTGATCCCATCGCACCTGCACCATGCCGATCTTCGGATCGCTGAAATAATCGACAACGTTATGCAGGATGTCGCGCGGCGGGATGAAGTCGGCGTCGAAAATGGCAATGAAATCCCCGGTGGCCTCTTTCATTGCCTCGGCCAGCGCGCCGGCCTTATATCCCACGCGATTTTGGCGATGGATGTATTTGATCGGATATCCCTTGGCCGCCCATTCTTCGCAGGCTTTTCGGGCTATATCTGCTGATCCGTCGGTGCTGTCGTCCAGGACCTGAATCTCAAGGCGGTCGAGTGGATAATCGATTTGACAAGTGTGCCGGATGACGCGCTCGGCAACTACATCCTCATTGAACATCGGCAATTGGATCGTAATCCGCGGCAGCGAAGCGAACTTACCTTTAGGTTGGTAGATGTTGTGCCGGTGCTTGATATACAGGTACACCAGCATGTATCGATGGAAGCCGTACAGCGCGACCATGAACAAGACCGTGACATAGACGGCCAGGAGGACGACTTTCACGATTTCCGCCGCTGACGCTGCCCACATAGTGCAATCGCTTTCCTGTCGGCGTCGAACGCCGAGCCCCTGGGGATGCGGTCTGGTCGAGTCGCCCGAAGATTCAAACCTGGTTCAGTGCCGTTCGGTAGCCTGGCAAGGCCACTAATTCTAAATGCCGCGTCCGCTTAGTGTCAATCAAACGCTTTTTTCATGTGCCACATACCCAAGCCAGTATGCCAGAGTTAAGAGAATCTGCCCATCCACAAAGTGAATAGACGGAACAGATGGGCAAACATCGCATTCCAAGTTAGGTGGGCCCTGTTTGCGGACCAGTCGCGGGCGGAGTTGGCTCTGCTGGCGGCAATGACGCACCGCTGGAAGTGCCTGCATCTCCCGGCAAATCCGCGGGTCGAGCCACCGTTAAGTCGCCGAATTCGTCTTCCGTTTCTTCGAGATAAACATCATCCAGTTCCGTCAGGTCTACTTCGCGGCGCATCACATAATAAATGATCGTGTTGGCTGTGAAGTAAAAGCTGACGACAAACCCAGCCAGCAGGCCCAGCACGATATAGACCCAGATCGATATGAGCACTGCGGCGATCCGATCAGTAACCGCCAGGGCCGGAAACACCAGGTGATACGCGAGATTCGCATCGCTCACCGGCGGCCAAATCTCCGGCCAGAACTGCGCTGCCCGGCCATCAAGCCACCAGCCCAGGAAGTAGTGCATCATCCCCAGCATGATGTAAATGAAGAATCGGCAGAACAGAAACGTCAGTGCGCCATACACCAGCGCCACTGCCGTGTAAAAAATCAATTGCCAGGGCTTGGCAAAGAGGTAGCTGAACGATCGGCTGATGGCATCAAAGCTGTCGGAGCCTTCGACTGCGATCGTCGGATACATCAAATTGATTCCGCCAACCGTCGCGAACAGCGCAAGCGTCATAAAGGCGCCGATGAGCAGCGCGAATATGAACAGGCACCCCACGATCAGCGGGCCAATCCCCCACGGCAGATCAAGCAGCAGCCCGCCAACGGCCAATAGCACGCCACATACAACAACACTGGCCAGCATTATCACCGGGGCAAACACGAAGCTCAGCACCTTGCTGAAGCTGAACCGCAATGCCTGGCGAACCGAGATCTTTTCATCGCGGGCAAAATGAACCGCCGCGATCCGCGCGATCGCACCGCCGAAGATCGCCCACATCAAAATGAACCAGGCCATGTACGGCACGAAATAGCCCAGGTGATAACGGAGCAGCCAGCCGGGCCCTACCACCGCAAAATTAGAGATGGCTTGCACTACACTCATCGTGCCGGGCAATTGCATCGCCTCGTTCATGCCGGCTTGCGCTGCGCTTCCATTGAACGAGCGGCCGCGCGTGAACTCGGCCGATTGTGACATCCCCTGGTTGTAGACGCCGCCCAGCCAGTTACTGGACAAGGCCGCCGAATAGACATTGTGGAATTGCCGGGCCTCGTAGTTCAAGAACTCGTCGAAGATTGGCTGCGGAGTAATGCGCGCCAGATCTTCGATATGCGCCAGAGCATCCTCTTTCGCCTGGCGGATATCGGCATCGCGCCGGTCATGGGCCTGCCTGATTTCCGTTTCCTGCTGATCCTCTGTTGCGTTGCTGCTCTTGATCTGCTGAATCTGCGCATCGAGCGACTGGTCTACCTGGGCAATCCGGTCATTGCGATCCTGAACGATCTTCGTTTCCAGGACGCTGAAGTATTTACCACGGTGAGCGGCATCGAGAGCGACAGATCGATCGGTCACGATCCCATTTTGAACCAGCAGATTGGCGTAGCTGATCGCGTTTTCACGGTGCTGGTCCTGACGCAGGTTGTCAAAGCTGGGGCTGCGCGTGTTGTTCCAGAGATAGGTGGTGTACGCGTCAATCTCTCCGCGCGAGGGGTAATAGCGGGACATCCAGATCGCATCAAGAATCCGTCCGCCTGCGTATAAGGACAGAACCATCACTAAGCCCAGAAGGAGCTTGGAGGGTTGAATGGCGATGCGAAAAGCGCGAAACAGATTGATAAATGGAAACAGCTCGCGCCATTGAATCGAACGGACCACGTGCGCTTCGTCCGCCATACGACGGATCTCCTTTCCCTGCGGCCCGACTGCATTGACAGAGCTTTACGAGCCCGGCGACGCCGCAGCGCCGGGCGATTGGCGGCGGATTATAGGCGTAAGCGCAGATCGGTCCAATTACGGCGGAGCTTCGCTTATCGCATGACCCACTTTTCGGGCCTTGCCTCGATCTGGTCCTGGTCGGCCGTGGCGGCAGGTCCGTGAATGTGGTAAGTCAGCTCGAGAGTTTTGTGCAAAATGATGGGCGAGCCATCGGGGTCTTTCATGGTTTTCCCGTCGTCGTCTTTCATGATGACAAATTCGCCGCTCAGCCCACCGACGAAAATAGTGAATTCCCGCATGGAGGCCGACGGCTCTTCCCAGATCGCCACGCCGTCTTTGGCCTGATCCTCACCTTGAAGCAGTTTGCCATCACGAAGGAATCCGTCCGTGGTTTGCAGATGCGGATTGTTCTCGATCTTGCGAATTGCCGCGACAACGGCCAGCGGAATCTTGTTGTCGTCGGGGTAGATCTTTCCGTTTTCGGTGACCAGTTCAAACAACGGCGCGAAGTAACGGTCTACATTGGTGTTGTTGGTCACCGTGTAGGTCATGTACCAGTACGCCGACGGCGTGCTATGACCGGGCACATCCACAACAATGCGCTTGGCCTTGGAATGCTTGAAACTCAGTTCCCAACTGACGGGATAAGGGCTGGGCTCGGGAAACTTCTTGGCTTGGGTCGAAGAAGGCAACGACAAAACCAGCAGGCCGGCGATCGCCAGCGCGACGACCAATGTGCATCGAACCAGGTGTCGCATGGGTGCTACCTCCGCGGTGTAGAATCAGTAGTAGGGCGCCGGGTTTGAGGGCAGGCTGTTTTTGCCCCGCACCGGAAAGCCCGTTAATCTTAAGTAGCGTGGGA
>JANWHF010000309.1 GCA_025450555.1 Tepidisphaeraceae bacterium
GAGCTGGAGCAGGCGCAGCGGCAGGGGAACTGGGAAGCTGCCGCCCGATTGCAATATGGCGAGTTGCGCGATCTCCAGAGGCAGATTGACGAAGCGCAACAGCGGCTGCGTGACTTTGCCAATGATGGCCAGTCGATGGTCAAGGAAGAAGTCACTGCCGACGATATCGCGCAGGTCATCTCGCGATGGACCGGCGTGCCGGTCTCGCGAATGCTCGAAGGCGAGCGTGAGAAGCTGATGAAGATGGAAGAGCGGCTCGGCCAGCGCGTGATCGGTCAGACGGCCGCCGTCCAGGCGGTCGCCAATGCCGTGCGACGAAACCGCGCTGGTTTGGGCGATCCCAATCGTCCGATCGGCTCGTTCCTGTTCCTCGGTCCGACCGGCGTCGGCAAAACTGAGTTGTGCAAAGCTCTGGCTGAATTCCTGTTCGACGACGAAAACGCCATGGTCCGCATCGACATGAGCGAATTCATGGAACAGCATTCAGTGGCCCGCCTGATCGGCGCGCCGCCAGGCTATGTCGGATATGAAGAGGGCGGCCGATTGACTGAAGCCGTTCGACGAAGGCCCTATGCGGTGATCCTGTTTGACGAAATCGAAAAGGCGCATCGCGATGTGTTCAATGTCCTGCTCCAGGTGCTCGATGACGGCCGCCTCACCGATGGGCAGGGGCGCACCGTGAATTTCAAGAACACCGTGATCGTCATGACCAGCAACATCGGCTCAGCCGAGATTCAGAAGCTGGCCAGCAAGCAGGCGCCGGAGTGGGAAGTGGAAGCGGCCATCGGGGAGCTTTTGAAGCTCAATTTCCGCCCCGAATTCCTGAACCGAATCGACGAAACTATTCTCTTCCACACGCTCACCCGCGAGCAACTGGACAAGATTGTCAATGTGCAGCTCGAGTATCTGCGCAAGCGGTTAGCCGGCCGGCACCTGAAGCTGGAATTGAGCGATGCCGCGCGGCATCTGCTGGGCGAGGAAGGCTACGACCCGGCCTACGGCGCCCGTCCGCTCAAGCGCGTGATTCAGCAGCGGATCGAAAACCCGCTGGCCTCGGCGATTTTGTCGGGCCAGTTTGGCGAAGGCGATACCGTGGTCGTCGATGTCGATCCGAAGAAGCACGACTTCAACTTTGAAGCCAGGCATTCGACGGCAGAGAACGAATCGGCGCGGCGTGAGCCGGTCGGCGCGGGGCGTTAAGAGTCACCGATGGCCAGGCGAAATCAAAAAAGCGCCACGCCCAGCGCCCGACCCGGCGATGCGCTGCTGATCATCGACACGATCAATGATCTTGAATTCCCCGGCGGAGAAAAGGTCCTGCCGTGGGCGAAAAAGCTGGCGCCACGTCTTGTCGTTTTTCGCGATAAGGCGCGCCGCCATGGCATTCCGGTCATCTACGTCAACGACAACTTCGGTCATTGGCACAGCAGCTTCCATGAGGTCTATCGCCATTGCACGCGGCGAGGCGCACGTGGAGCGCAGGTGAGCCGGACGCTCAAACCGAGATCCAGCGATTACTCTATTCTTAAGCCGCGCCATTCGGCTTTTTTTGCGACGTCGCTGGTGCCGCTGCTGGAGTATCTGAATGTCGAGCGGCTGATTCTGACCGGAATTGCTACAAATCTCTGCGTGCTCTTCTCCGCCCACGATGCCCACATGCATCGCTATCCGTTGATTGTCCTCTCCGACTGCTGCGCCGCCGAGAGCGATTTCGACCATGATGTGGCGCTCAGTCAACTCGAGCGATTCTGCGGCGCGACGATCTGCCTGAGCAGCGAATTCAAATTCGGTGAAATGAGAAAGTCCAGTCGATCAGCACGTCCCCCCATATTGCAAGATTGAGATTCAGGGCGCCGCCAGGCAGACCGCTTCTTTGGTGCTGCGCGTGAGGATCTTTCCTTCAGCGACAATCGGCATCTGCCAGCACTTGCCCGCCAGCGGCTGCGCGCGGGCCAGTTCGTGATAACCCGATGGATCGGCTTTCACCAGCACCAATTCTCCCTGATCGCCCTGCAGCAGCAAATTGCCGCCGGCCAGGATCAACCCGCCCTGGCCAAAGCCATCGTGCGACCAGATTTCCTTTCCGGTCTTCAGATCGATGCATTTGAGCGGCATGGTGTTGAATTCCTTGAAGCCATAGAGGCCATAGAGATGGCCTTGATATGCGATGGGTGTCGACCAGAGGTTCACGAGCTTGCCGGGGGTTTTCCAAAGCTGGGTGGCGGTGAACGCGTCACCGCTCTTTTGGATTTTAAAAGCGCTCGCGCCGACGCCATAACCGGACGAACAATAGACGATGTCACCTTCGACCACCGGCGAGGCGGCCGTCGCGACGCTGAATTTGACGTGGGCATGCCAGAGCCATCGGCCATTGTCCGGATCGATCGAAACCAGACCCGACGTAGTATAAAAAATCACTTGACGAGTGCCAAGGATCGTGGCCGGTGTCGGGCTGGCGTGGGTGATGGATTCGCTGCCTGTCTTCCAGAGGACATGGCCGTCTTTGAGATCGAAGGCCAACAAGGACTGATCGTTTCCTCCGCCGGCGACGATGACTTTACCGTTCTCAATCAGGGGCGAAGTGGCATTGCCCCATTTGCTGATGGCGTTGGGCAGCTTCCCGCCGAATTCGTGAACCAGATCGTGCGACCAGACCGGCTTCCCGGAGCTTGCATCGAGACAGACGAGTTTGCAGTAGGTGCTCATGACGCAGACTCGGCCCTCGCTGATTGCTGGGGTCGTCCGAGGTCCATTGCCGCCTTCATTTTCGTAGATCGTTCTGCCGATGTCGGCCGACCACAACTCTTTTCCCGTAGCGACATCGACCGCATGACAAACCTCCACGCCATTGCGATTGGCAAAGTAGTACCCACGTCCGTCGGCAACGGCGAATGAACCGAAGGCTTCACCGACTGGGATCTTCCAGAGCTGCTTGAGGGTTTGAGGTGTCCACGGGGAAACCTTTTCAGAAGTAATTCCATCGCCATCAGGCCCGCGGTATTGGGGCCACTCTGCTGCACTCGCGAGCGGCGCGATGGCCAGCAAGGGGGCAAAAAGCCACAGCGCTAGGTTTCCCCGAAATCGCAATCGCATGAACCTGTTCCTTTCACTGCTACTTCAGAGGATACATCACCATGCCCGTCGCCAGCTTGGGGAAAAAGAAGGTGCTTTTCTGCGGCATCACTTCGCCATGCTTTCCGAGCTCTTCCAACGCATGCAGAGGCGTGGGCCGAAGCAGCAGGGCGATCTGGTATTTGCTGCCATCCACCTGCGGGGTAATTTCTTCGGGATACGCGGTGTAGCCTTTGGTCAATTCCGTTTTGCCGGCAAAGCGCGGCTGGAGGATTTCATCCAGCAGATAGCGCTGCAGGATGGCCACGTCAAGCTGCCGCCAGGCATCGCTTTGCTTTGGCTCGATCGCCTTGAGCAGGTCGAGATTGATCAAGCGAAGCGCGTAGAGTTTTTTCGCAGCGCCATCATACAGGCCGAATGTATTGGCCGGCCCATTGGCCAGCATTTGCACCGCCTCGGGGATCTGGCTGGGAGAAAGGTCCAGATTCTCTACCGCGAAATTCGGCAAAATCGCGGCGCGAAATCGATCCATGTCGAATCGGCCCAGGCCGCCAATGAGTCGATGCGTCGGCAGGATCATCAGGCCAGGATCCTGCATGCCGATCAGGACAAACATGCAGTAATTGGCGGGATTGTCGGGTGGAAGCGGGCCGCCATGCAGCGCCTCCATTTCCTTCTGAAATTGCAAGGCAGTTGTATAACGATGATGCCCATCGGCAATATAGATTGGCTTATGGCCCATCAGGTCGATCACCTGGTTTTCAACCTCCGCATCGATGACGCTCCACAGATCGTTCTGCACGCCATCCAGAGTCCCCGAAAGCTCGGGGCGGCCGGCATTCTGATAGAGCAGATTGTTGACTTCATTGCGCGGGTCGCTGAACAGGCCAAAGATTGGCGAAAGCTGCACGCCGGTCGCGCGCATCAGCTTGAGACGATCTTCAATGGGTCCCTTATAGGTCTTCTCGTGAGGCACGACATGCCCTTCACCAAACGGCGAAAGGCGCACCAGCGCAATAAATCCCCGGCGATGAACGGTGTTGCCATTGTGTTTGAAAACCTGGGCATACGGATACAGCGCCCGACGGCCATCGCGCTTGAGAATGCCGGTGGTCAGCCAGGCCTGCATCGTGGCATTGGCCTGCTGATAGACCTCATCGGGCCCGGCGGTCTTGGCCGGCAGGTGGGGCAGATCGATGTTGACGACATTCTTGTCGCTCTTTTCCTGCAGCGCCGCCTTGCCCTTTTCATCCAGCACGTCGTAAGGCGGCGCGATTAAATTGGAAATGTCGTGTCCCTGGTTGTATCGAATTCCCGCAAACGGACGAATGGCTGCCACGTCGGCCTCGCAATCGTAAGAGATCGAATCACGCAACCGCAGTTAACGATGGCAGTGAAGAATACGGGGTAGGACGGCAGGGTCAACCGGTGGTAGCGAAGGCAGCGGCGATGCGGTAATCTATGGGGCTGTCATAAATCAACTGCCTCGGATGGCAGTTCTATAATCTCCCTTGTGGGGATGTCCAGTTAAAAGCTTTGCGAATGAAAATCCTTCTTGCCAATCCTCGTGGTTTTTGTGCCGGCGTGAACATGGCCATCGATGTGGTGGACCAGGTCCTCAAGCTCAAGGGGCCGCCGGTCTATGTGTTTCATGAGATCGTCCACAACCGGCATGTCGTCGATGGCTTTCGCGAGCGCGGCGTGACCTTTGTGGACAGCATCGACGAAGTGCCCGAGGGCGGCCTGGTGGTCTACAGCGCGCATGGCATTTCACCGACCGTGCGTCGCGATGCCAAGGCGCGAAAACTGGTGGAAGTGGATGCCACCTGCCCGCTGGTGACCAAGGTCCACCTGGAAGTGCTGCGGTTCGCCCGTGACGGATACCACATTATCTTCATTGGCCATCGCAGGCATGATGAGGCGATCGGAACGGTTGGCGAAGCGCCGGAGCACATCACGGTGGTCGAAAGCCCCGAAGAGGTGGACAAGCTTGAGATTCCAACGACGGAAAAAGTGGCCTACGTGACGCAGACGACGCTGAGCGTTTTTGATGCGCAGCGCATCATCACCGCGCTCAAGAAGAAGTATCCGCACGCCAAGGCGCCGCCGAAGGAAGACATCTGCTACGCGACGACCAACCGGCAGAATGCCGTCTCGCAGCTCAGCCCGGACAGCGATCTGGTGCTGGTGATCGGGAGCAAGAACAGCTCCAACTCCCTGCGACTGGTCGA
>JANWHF010000310.1 GCA_025450555.1 Tepidisphaeraceae bacterium
GACGCGCAGGTAACAAGCCCGCGCAGGTCGCCGGGCAAGAAGGCAAGTTTTTCTGAGATCCAGAGCGCGCCGAGATTGAGTCCAAGCGCGTCCAGAGTTCATCTTGCGACGAAGCAGAAAAAACCACAGCCGAACTGGCCGGTTACCCCGATTGATGCGACCTCGCGGACGGGGAAGCCCGGCCGACTTACAAATCCAATTTCCGCTGGCCAAGCCCCTTTGATTGCTGGTGCGGGGCTTTGCGCCAAAGGCCGTCCGCCGCCTCCTGACGTAACAGATTTGGTCACAGGGGGGCGGGGGGCGAAAAGCCTGTTCTTTTCGGAACCGCTTTGCGCGGATCAACTGATTAGAATACAAACCACCTTCCAAAAGTCAACAATAAAATTGCAAAACTTTGCGCAGACTTCCTAGATACCTTGTATTTCGAATATTTGGCGGGTCGATAGTTGGGGACCAGGCTTTCGCGGATGGGGCACAATGATGATGCCCACTAAATAGTACATTGCTTCGTGTAGTACCTTGTCGATCGCCGGCTCCTTTCGCCAGGGCCTCGTTCACTGCGGATACGGCAGAATCGTGACGGCGCGGGAAAGCGGAAATAGTGGGTTGAGAAACTCTTTTTCAATCTGCGTTCATCTACCGGTCAAATGGAGTTTTCAGCTCCCGGCCTGCTCCGGCGCAAGCATATTCGCATCGCGCGCGATGACCCATTTTGCATCGCCCTGCTTCTTCAGAATCGTCAGCGTATATCCCGCGCGCACCATCGGCTTTCCGTCGGGCGGCGTGATGGTCACCCGCAGGCGGTTGCGGATCCAGGCCCAGTCGCCCAGCACCTTCAGCTCGACGATCTCGCTGACGCCTTCCATCTGAATCCCCTTCATCTGCGCGCTGGCTGCCGCAAAGGCTTCCTTCCCAAACGGCTCCCGCCCCGGCGTCATGAAAATCACATCATCGGACATGAGCTTCAGAACCGTCGGCAGATCGCCCGCCTTCGAGGCTGCTATCCATGTGGAAACCAATTCGCGGATCGCCGTCTCGTCGGCGCTCATCTTCTATGGCTCCCAATACAACATCCGCGCGACTCGCGATTGCATCTGGAATCGACGGATGTGCGTCCCTTCCGACATGTAGCACAGCCGCCCTCGGCTGTTTCTTCTGCACAGATCACCGAGGGCGGCTGTGCTACATTACAGCGCCTCAACCCTCCTCCGCTCCTCTCACTCTCGCAACCGCCAGGCAGCTTCCGCCAATCGGAAGCGCGTGACCCTTCCGCAGCCAATTTAATTCCGCCGACAGAGCGGAACTCAGCACCTTGCCAGAAATCCCTCCGCCACCGGCGATGTGTTCTTTGCGGGCCGATTGCACGGTGGGCTTCCCGCGCAGGCCCAATCGGCTCGGAATCGAGCGCATCAAAAACACCGGCATCGGCAGAAACCAGAAGAAACAGGTCGTGTATTCCACCTCGAACCCCGCCCCGCGCAGCACGCGTGCGAGTGACCTTCGCGTGTATCTTCGGAAGTGTCCCGCGAACTTGTCTTCGCTCGACCAGAGCATCTGAAACGCCGGCACGGTGATGTAAATCCTCCCGCCCGGCCGCAGGAGCTTTCGCATGCCGGTCAAAAACCCCGCGTCGTCTTCGATATGCTCCACCACATCGAACAGCCCGATCGCATCCATCGATCCCGGCGCAAAGCCGGCGGTATCAGTCGTCGCGCAGATCACTTGGCTCAGCCCCCGCTGCTTGGCATTCTCCGCCCCCGCCCGGCCCGGCTCCACCAGGACCGTCGGAAACCCGGCCTTCTCCAGTCCGCAGGCGACGAATCCGTTGCCTCCGCCGATATCGAAAAAAGTTCCGCCCGGCGGAAGCCGGCGCAGCGTCGAGATGATCACCTCATTGCGATGCCTGAACCAGAATGAATCCTCTTCCAGCGAAAAACAGAGGCTGTTGCCTTCTTCCGGATAAGACAACGCCTGATCCTGAGCCGCAATCCAGAACCCCTTCGGATCGAGCACCAAATTGCGAGTACCGCCCGGCGGAGCTTCCACTGACTCATCTCCAGTCTGCCCGCCGCATGAGTTGAAGAGCGCCCCAACCCCAGCGGCACTGAGCCCTCATGTTTTAGCCGCAGGGGAAGGGTTTCACCAGATTCGGATCAGCCGCTGGTTTCGACGCGCAGGATGCCGGCGGTGCACTTGCGTAGCGATGGGGATGATCCCATTGATCTGGCGAACAGATTTCAGAAACCGAGACTGCCCTGGTGTTGAACACTTGCTGTCCGGCGGCCCCATAAGACTTTCGGGAATTGAGGCTGGGCTGTTGTGAAGCGGCGACATTTGCAATAATGCCGCACAAAGAAGGCCCGCCCAAGAGAGAGCTGAATCCCGGCTCAACCAAGGGAGCTTCACTTGTTTCGCAAAGTTATCCTGAACATCCACATGTACGGCGGACTGCTGTGTTTCAGCTACCTGCTGCTCATCGGCATCAGCACGCTTAACTTCAATCACCGTTTTTCGTTCACGATTCGGCCGGCGAGCGTAAGGACGTGGACGCAGCCGATGACGCTTCCCGGATTGGTCACGCCGGAAGCGGCGAACCATGACGTCGCAGCGATCGTCCACCAGAACAATCCGATGGTGATTCACGCGCTCGGCTCGTTCGGCACGTTCACATACGCGGACGGGGTGTGGACCGATTCAGACACCTATCACGCGCGTTTCGTTCGGCCAGGAAAGGAGTATCAGGTTGATGTGCATCCGAGCCGGGGCAGGGCGACGATCACCCGGACGCGTGCGAACGTGTGGGCGATGATTCGCGATATGCACGGCCTGTACGCTGTGTACCCGGATTCGCTCCTGGCCAGCTCGTTTAAGTGGTATACCGAGATCTCTGCGATCGTCGTTCTCTTCGCATGCATCAGCGGCGTTTATCTCTGGACCGCGCGGAGAAGGGAACGACGCATCGGCTTGATCATGCTTGGTGCAGCGGGCGTGGTCTCCCTTTCATTGATGGTCTTGATCACCACGTATGGGTGAGCATGTATAACCCTTATCGCAAAATCCACCTCTACTCCGGGCTCATTATCCTGATCTACGTCATGATGTTTTATGTGAGCGGTTACGTCATGACACATCGGCCATGGTTCCTGGGCGCCCCCGGGCCGACGACAACCCGGACCGCGGTGCTGGAACCTGGCCTGCTCCGTCTGTCCAACGAACAGCTTGCCGCGAATCTTCAGAAGCAGTTGGGCCTCGCTGGAGGAATCCAATTCCCGCTGGGTCAGCCGCCAAACCTCATCCGATTCTTTGTCATCCGTCCTGGAACGACGATGCGGGTCGATGTGTCAACGCAGGACAGGCTGATCCGAGTGATCACACAGCGATACGGGTGGGCTGGCACGCTCATCGTGCTGCACAAAGTAGAAGGGTACCATGCGCGAAACGGCCTGCTCTCCAACGCTTCAGTGTTCTTCGGCGATCTGGCGGCATTGTCCATGATCGTCTTCGCGATCAGTGGCGTGATTCTCTGGTGGAAGAGGGCCAGGAATCACTTCTGGGGTAGCGTTTGTCTGATCGCCAGCTGCGCCTATGCGGCGGGGATGATGCTCTATTTTGCCTATGCACCGTGATTCATTCCCACTCAAC
The DNA here is from genome assembly GCA_025450555.1 of Tepidisphaeraceae bacterium. GTDB lineage: Bacteria > Planctomycetota > Phycisphaerae > Tepidisphaerales > Tepidisphaeraceae > JANWHF01. Next base: position 3,643 of record JANWHF010000310.1, read on the forward strand.
CCGTGTCATATCGTGCGCTTGGGCCAAATCCTGGACACGGGCCTGCCGTGGCGCTTCGGGGAACAAATCTGTTTTGCGGGACCTGTGCGTTCATGACAACATTGCGGGGTTAAGCGGACAATTTTCAACTTTTGTCGCGATCCGTTCGCGATTGCGGAGGCGGGCGCTCCGCTTCATTTCATTTTCACAGTTGCTCCGCGCGGGCCTTTACCCATGCTCCGGCCACCCCTTACGCGTCGCGCGCGAACGGTTAAGAAGCAAATCCGTACGGTTTCATATGTTCGCAATGTGTATGGTATACGGCTTGCTGAAGATTTCTGCGTGCTCTGGAGGTGTCGATGGCGATTGAAGCAGAGGCAGTGAGATCGATGGAACTTCGACGGATTTCAGGACAGGCTGCCCGGTTTGGCCCCCCGGCTTGTCGGGCGATTTCTACCTTTGGCGGCGTCGCAGGAGCGACGCCCTCCAGCCACGCAGAGCACGGCTTCCGCTCGTTGCGTACGCGGACGCGCCGTCGCGCGAGCAGACCGCTTACTTCGTGCGCGGCTCTTTGGGCAATGCAACACGCCTCAAAATGCCAAAAATGTTGCATTTTGTTGCACGAGGGGCGAGCCGCACGGAAAGCCATACTTCGGTCGCGGGCGCGGCTTGCGGGGGCCATTTCACTTGGCGCAAATGCAACTCGATTTGCGCGAAGATCGCGCGCGGCGGTTGCTATCGGACCTGAACGGGTCGCATGGCCGGTTTTTTCGGCAGGGCTTCTCAATCGGCACTCATTCCGGTCCGATGACAAGCGCGGCGGGGTTTGCGATTGTGCCGCAACACGTTTTGCGCACCGCGGCCCAATGCCGTGCTCGAACGCCAGCAGGGAGAGGCTTGTGGCCGACAATTCAATCTTGAGTCTCGTTTCGATCGAACAGGATGGGTGCATTCGCGTCGCGTCCAGCGGCAGCATCACCGCGGCCGCGGCCCATTTCCTGGGCAAAAATCCATTGGAATCCATTCTTGGCGCAACCTGGTCGGCCAATCGCGTGCTGATCGACATGTCGCGGACCGATTTTATCGACTCGGCCGCCATCGGCTGGCTGATCGCGACGGCTCGCGAATTTTCGCGTCGAGGCGGGCGGCTGGCCGTGCACTCGGTGACGCCGCGCGTGCGGCAGATGCTCAATTTGCTGAAAATCGGCCAGCTTGTTCCCCTGCTGAGCGACGAGGAATCGGCCCGAAGGTTTATCAACGGCAATCCGCCGACGCTCTTTGCGGCAAGCGCGTGATCGCACAAATTGAAAATTCACGAACGATTCAAATCAAGTCAATTCAGTTCAGCGGAGGCAGCGTGGACGGCATCGCAATCAAATCGGAGCAGTTGATCGAACTGGGCAAGATGACGCCGGAGAACGCGGTTTCTCTGATGATCGAGCATGCGATCCGCGCGGGCGCCAGCGATCTGTTCATCAATTCGGGGGAACGACATTTCACGGCGCAAGTGCGCCATCTGGGCATTGTGCGGCCGCTGAGCATTATGCCGTTTGAACATGGACGGCGATGCCTGTCGCACATCAAGGCGCGGGCGGGAATGGATACGACCGAAAAACGCCGGCCGCTGGATGGGCGATGGATTTTTGAAATTCACGAAGCGGAAGGCGACGCAACGACTGCTTCCAACAGCCCCAAAACGAGCGTCGATCTTCGCATTAACCTCATTCCAACGCTGTATGGCGAGGACGCGACGATCCGATTGCTGCCTCACGATCACGCTCATTTTGTGATGGAAGATCTGGGCATGACGCGCGGCCAGCTCGAGCAATACCGCGGCATGATCGAAAGCCCGAGTGGCTTGATCCTGATCACCGGCCCGACCGGATCGGGAAAGACCGCGACACTTTATTCGACGCTGCTGCGCCTCAATGATGGCGCGCGCAAGATCAATACGATTGAAGATCCAATTGAATATGCGGTTGAAGGTTTGCATCAATCGCAGGTGAATAGCGCGATCGATTTAAATTTCGCGGAGCTTCTGCGTGGCGTATTGCGGCAGAGCCCCGACATCATCATGGTCGGCGAGATTCGCGATGAGATGACCGCACAGACAGCCGTGCACGCGGCCAATAGCGGCGTGCTGGTTTTTGCGACGCTGCATGCCACCGAAGCCTCTGCCGCGATTCAGAGCATGCGGAGTCTTGGCGTTCGGCCGCACTTTCTGGCTTCGAGCCTTCGCGGTGTCGTCGCCCAGCGGCTGGTTCGCACGCTATGCCCCGGCTGCCGATCGACACTCGACTTGGCCGATGCACCGCACGTGTTTGACGAAGTGCGGCCGTGGCTTGCTGCCGGCGAAGGCACCGCGCTTCATGCGTCAACCGGATGCAAAGCCTGCGGCTTGAGCGGATATGCGGGCAGATCGGGCGTGTTTCAGGTGATGCCGATTTCATCGGGCATTCGCGAACTGATTGCCGACGGGATGAGCAGCCGCGATGTCCGCAATCGAGCCGTCGAAGAAGGCATGCTGCAATTCCGCCAGGCGGCGCTGCTAAAAGTTGCCGCAGGCCAGACGAGCACCGAAGAGGTCTTCCGCGTTATTCCGACCGAGCATCTGCTGGATGATTAAGCGCGCGATTCAGGTGCCGCCGAGCGCGTTGCCGCCATTGACTAATAGGTTTTGGCCGGTGATGAAATTGGCGGCATCAGATGCGAGGAACGCAACCGCATCGGCCACATCCTGAGGATTCCCCATACGCTTCATTGGAACTTTTTCGGCATAAGCGCGCTTGTCGCCCTCGGCATCGTTCGCGTGGCGCTCAGTGGGAATCCAGCCGGGAGACACGGCATTCACTGTAATTTGCCAGGGGGCAAGCTCCATCGCCCAAGATCGCATCAAGCCAAGTTGCGCGCCCTTTGCGGCGACATATTGCGAAAAACGCGGCGTGCCCTGGGCGAAGACTTCCGATGCGATGTGAATGATTCGGCCGCGCCCGCGCGATTTCATCGACGGCAGCACTGCCTGCGCTAACAACACGGGGCTCTTTACGAAAAACTCGAGCTGATCGAGACATGCCTGCCAAGTCAGATCCTCAATTTGAAGAAATGGTTGCGGGCCGGTGGCATTGAAAACCAAAATGTCGATTGGACCGAGATCGGAATTGATCTGCCGAACCATCTCATTGAGGCTTGCCGGTTCACGCACGTCGGCCCGATAACTGCGCGCCTTGCCGCCGGATTGCTCGATCTTTTGAACTAGCTGGTTGGCCTTCTCGGCGCTCGCCCAGTGATTGACTGCGACCGCCGCGCCGCATTGAGCCAGACGTTGGGCAATCGCTGCGCCCAACCCGCGCGATGCGCCGGTTACGAGCGCAACGCGATTGGAAAGGTCATGCCTGGAAGCCATTGCGATTCAGTCCCGCTCTCTGATGATGTCCATTGCCAATCTCGGATCTCAGACTTGAAATTTCAAATTTGAGATATCGGATTTCGCGAAACAGACTCGATCCGCCATTTCATTTGAACAAATAAATAATCGGGATCGCTATCGAACCGCGTCACCCGACGTATTGGGTCGCGACTGTAATGCGTTTCGTCGGCCGCGCGAATTGCCAGCGGGAATCGCCAGCAATTCTTTTTCGGTCCATGCCGCCTGACGGTCACCGACTTCGCGGCGCACGCGCGTGACGGAAGACGCAGTAATGGGTCGGGCGTTATGGTCCCATTCGTGCCGAACGTACGTCAGCAGATCGGCAATCTGCTCATCGGACAGCACCGCCAGCGTGGGCATTTCGATATTCGGCGTCCAGCCCTGTACGTGGAACTGCCCTTTAGCGCCGTTGAGGACGATGCGGATCAGTCGATTCTCCGGCCCCAGCGCAAAGGGAGATTCGCGCAACGACGGAGCCTTTCCTTCCATGCCTTTGCCGTCGGGCTGATGACATTGCGCACAAATCGCGCCGAAAAGAATTTTGCCGCGATCGAAGCTCTCCTGCTGCTTTGCATTGAGAACGATCCGCATTTCCTTTGGCGTGTCATCCGGCTTGCCGGGCCACGTGAGGATGGACGCCGCCAGCTTGACGTTTGCCGAGAGCCGCTTATCGGTCTCGTTTTCCATCGCGAGCAAAGCTGTTGGAATTGCTTTCAGCGCGACCCTCGGCTTTCGACCTGGCGCTTTGGCGATTGAAGCCAGACCATCGAGCAAGGCCGACTGACGCCACTGATTGGCCTCTTTCTGCGACGTAATCAAATCGACGAGCGTTGCCACCGATTGAGGATTGCCTTGATTGAAGATGCAACTTGCCAACCCGCTCAGAACCGAAGCGCGACCTTTGGATTCGCTTTGCCATTTCGAATCAGCAATCACGCGTTGCAGAAAGTTCAACTCTCTGCCGCCAAGACCGCTCAAAGCCGCGTCCTTGATGTACGGTTCGTCAGCGGACTGCGCGACGACATCGGCAAGCGACTGCTCGGCAGCCGGGTTCGGAACGGCGCTGATGCTCAGCACAAACTGGAGCCGCACGTCGGCCCGGCGCGATTGCTTGAGCACATCCGCCAGCAGGGAATTGTCCTTCGTCGCCAGAAATGGTTCGCTCAAGCGGATGGCTGCCGACGCCACGCGGGCATCGGCATCGTTCATCGCCGTCCGCAATGTTTGGGTGTCAATCCGATCCATGCCCGAAAGCGTCCAGAGGGCTTCGAGCCGACCGAGCGGATTTCGTCCAGATACTGCGAGCTTTCGCAGCGCCGGCACCGTTGCTTCATCGCGCTTCTGCACAAGAAGACGTTGTGCCGTGTCGCGCCACCAGCCGTTGGGATTGGAAAGATTCTCCACCCATTGAGCCGGCGTCTGGCTCGACATATGCGGCAGCTTCGTCAGGGACATGCCATCTTTCACAACCCGATAGATGCGCCCCCAATGCAGCGGCGCCTGTAGCTTTCGCTCGACCGTCTGATTGCGCAGATACGGCGTCAGGTAGACTCGATGCTGAATCAGGCCGCGATACATATCGACGATATAGAGCGCGCCATCGGGGCCGGTGAAGGTGTTGACCGGCCGGAATCGCTCATCGGTCGAGCAGAGGAAGTCGAGCGTCTGGCCATCATGTTCGTGCAGCACGTTTTGCACTTTGATGTTGCCATTCGCTTCGATCAGTTTCTTACGCATGACCAGGTTGCCCACCGGCTCTGGAATGAAAGCATTGCCATAGCAATCCTCTCCCAGCGCCGTACCTCGGAAGATGGTGGGTCCGCAGGTCGCGGTGACAGTGTTGAGATGTCCATCTTTGCGGAGATTGCCCGGCTCATAGCCGCGGTTGATGCCGGGATTGGGCCGATTGGACCAGACATGCTGATCCTTCTCGATCTGCACGTTTCCGCCGGCGGCCTTGTAGTGCGGGTTGCGCGAGAGATAGTCGGTGGGAATCAGATCGCAGCGAAGCTGATCGGAATTGTAATTAAAGTACAAGCGACCAACATCATCCTGCGTGATGCCCCATTGGCCGCGATGGGCGGTGGGCGCGGTTTGGAATTTATCGCCACCGAGATAGCGGAAGCGGATGACGGAGTTGGCGTTATAGATCCAGTTGTCGCGCGCCCAGAGTAGGCCGTTGTCTCCATACTCGGGATCGCGCGCGATGCCGTACTTATCGTTGATCTCGAACTGCTGATCGCAATGCAGATCGCCCTTAGTCGATCGGCAGAGCCAAAGATGCGGCGGCGAGCCGACGAGAACGCCGCCGTCTACTGGCGAAATCGCCCGAGGCAGATAGAGATGATCGAGGAAGATCGTCTTCTTATCGAAATGGCCATCGTTATGCGTGCATTCGAGCACGACGATCCTGCCATTGGGTTGATCTTCATTATGGGCGTAGGCATCGGGCATGTAGCCGCGCATTTCGGCAACCCAGAGCCGACCATCCGCATCGAAGGCGGCCGTCACGGGATCTTGCACGTCCGGCTCGGAAGCGACGACCTCAATATGGAATCCTGGCGGGAGCGTGAAAGACTTCAGAGCTTCATCTGTCGTCAAAGGCGGCGCCGGCGGCGCGGGATAATGCTCAAGCGTATCGGCCGTGAGCCGGGCGGGCCGGGTTGCAGGCGCGCTTGGCCGAGTTTGCAAAGCCGGTTTGGCCTGGGCAATGGCAGCGGTCTTCCCGTCATCTACAGTTGAATTGGGCGCAACCGCTGCCGATATAAGTCCGACCGGGAGCAGTGCGAGAGCTAAAAGCGTGTAACGTCGCTTCATCCTTACATTTCCTCATTTTGTTTCATGACTCGAAGGCACAAAAGTTACTCGATTCCGGCAATAATGTTTAGAGTCTGTTGGCTGAAGCCGCTTGCAGTTTTGATACCGTGTATTGGCGGGTATCATTTGCGGTGAACTGGGCGGCGGGCTGCCGATCCATATCGAATTAGCGGAAGGAACTTCGGTGGAAAGAGAGCATAAGCCGCGCATTTCCCGCAGAACGATCTTGTGGGGCACCGCGGCGGCAAGCCTTGCCGCAACGACAGGCTTAATTGTCGAGCATTCCTCTCTCGCGCAGCCAACCATTCCCGCGAACGTGCGCGAATTTGCGCCTGCCTTACGCGATCTTCAATCTGCACTTCACGATCAAGCGCGCCAGTGGATTTCAGCGGATCATCTGCTGCGCGAGGACGGATATTTATATGCCGTGGATGTCGGCCAGCTCATGATCTGCATGGCCGAGGTTGGCGATCGCGAATCGTATGACGTGCTGCGAAAGCGCGCGATTGCCGAGCTGATTCGCGATGATCCGCACGAGCCTTATACGCGCGGCATGGTCGCCTGGCGGCGCAAGGCCGGCGCGAAGATGGATGCGAGCGGCACCACCGAAGCTTTGCGCGTCGCGCGCGGACTATGGATGGGAGCCAGGGCCTTTGGGCGAAGCGAAGATGCCGATCGGGCGATGACGATCCTGGACGCATACGCCCGGCACGCGATGGTCGATCA
>JANWHF010000311.1 GCA_025450555.1 Tepidisphaeraceae bacterium
GATTGGGGGTTCAATGCGCTTTTCCCAGAACCGTCACCCGCGCCCGCGCAATAAAAAAGTCGGCGGGTGCGGAAAGAGGGGGGGAACTTTCCGCGGGGAGGACCGCCGACAGAATCAATAATATCTCCAGCGCGTTTGAAACGCAAGGAATTATTGAGAAATTTACAACCCTCTCTTCAGAGGGGTGTTTTCGATTCTCGCTCAAAGACGCTTCTTACCGAGCGATGCCTTCTGCTCGTCGAGGGCGGCTTTGGAAGGCGTGCCTTCTTCATCGGCGCATTCGGCCGTGAAATTGGGGTCGGATGTTGCACGGATGCCGGAGCTTCCGGGAAAGGGCGCGCCGTTGCCGCCGGTGGGCAGGGCATAGGCGGTTTGACCTTGCGCTGACGGAGCTTCAATTTCGCCCAATCCGCCTTTTGCTCCACCGCGTGCGGCCGAAGCGGCTCGGCCTTCGGTGGTTCCCGGTCTTTGAGCATTTGGCGCCGTTGTTCGCGCTCCTGGCGCGCAGGCTCCGGGGCCCTCCGGATGGGTGCTGACGTCGTCACGCCGATCAACAACGCCGGCTCCTGGAACCGATTCCAAGGCGCCGGCGGGCGTTGGATGTTCGAAGTTGGTTGCCTCGGGAGGGACTGCCCTCCGGTCGTCGGGATTGGGTTTGGCCCGATCGCCGATTTCATTTATTTTGGATTGTTTCCTGGTAGCCATTGTTTTACTCCGATATTCATTGACCTTACGGAACCGTGGGGATCATCCCGCCGTCGTCTTGCCCATCTCTTCCAGGACAATGCCGCTGATGAAGCTCGAATCGGCATCGGACGCGAGGAACACATAAGCCGGGGCGATTTCTTCCGGCTGTGCGGGACGTTTGAACATGGTGTCTTTGCCGAACTCGCTGACTTTCCTGGGAGATTCACCCTGATCGGCAGGATTGAGCGGCGTCCAGACGGGGCCGGGCGCGACGGCATTTACGCGAATTCCATTCTCGGCCAATTCCATCGCCAGGACCTTGGTGAACGCGTTGATCGCGCCCTTCGTGGCCGAGTAGGCGGGAAGTTTTTTGGAACCTTCCAACCCGGTTTCGGAGCTTGTGGCGATAATCGCGCCACCCGGCTTCAGATACTTGAGGGCGGCTTTGCACAGCCAAAAGTAGGCGTAAATGTTGGTCTTAAAAGTCGTATCGAATTCGTCTTCGGTCAGATCGGCAAGACTCTCGGTGCGATTCTGATAGGCGGCATTGCTGACGAGGATGTCGAGCTTGCCCAACTCGCGCACGGTTCGTTCGATGGCTTCGGTGCAGAATTTTGCATCCGTCAGATCGCCGGGGATGAGCAAGCACTTGCGACCTGAAGCTTCCACGGCACGTTTCGTTTCCTGGGCATCGGATAATTCTGAGGGCAGAAAGACGATGGCGACATCAGCCCCTTCCTTGCCGTACAGGTTGGCCACGGCCCGGCCAATTCCGCTGTCGCCGCCGGTGATAAGAGCAACTTTGCCGGCCAGTTTCCCGGCAGCTTTATAGAGGGGCGCCATGTATTGCGGGCGTGGATTCATCTCGCTTTCGAGTCCAAACTTTCCCTGGTGCTGCTGCGGAAAAGGCGGCTTGGGTTCGTTAAGCACTTGCGGCGATTGCCCTTGAAGCTGAGCTTTGTCGGGGCGAGGCGTGGTTTGGGCATCTCGGATGGCTTCAGAAGCCGGGTCTGCTATGGAGGCCGCTCCGGGAGGTTGTTCCTTGCGGGAACGAGCATCGGGATTGAGGCGGTCAGTTGCCGAACTTCCGGTCTTGGAGCGATCCGCGCCAACATTCGAGGTTTTATTCGTCTTAGCCATTGCGGTCCCCTTTCTGATGCAATCATTGACATTGATATAGAACACGAGGCCACAACCGCCTCCGCGATCGCTTTGCAAAGCCGGTACCCCGCTCGACCTACACGCGAAATATCTCATTCAAGCCGGAGGAGGGGCGAAAGAACTAAATTTGAGCGGCTGAAGCCGCCTTAGCGGAGGCTGTGTTACATGGAGCTAAGGGGTGCTGCGTGCAGTTTTGGTGAAATTGTCATAGTCTATGAATCGTTTTAGGCCAAAGCGCATTTCCTAATCTTGTAAAAGATGGCGCCCATTGATCCCAGCAACCCGGCTGTCCCGCTTGAGAAGCGCGGCGAGCAATTACCGCAGTCCGCCTTGCGCACAGTCAGTACGCCGCCCGATGAAGTGTCGGACCTCTCACATTTTGACCACAGGCGTGACCAACCTTTTGGCGAATATCGGTTGATCCGGCGCCTGGGCGCAGGCGGAATGGGGACAGTTTTTGAAGCCGAACATATCGAATCCAACCGTCGGTTGGCGCTGAAAGTTCTGGGGCGATCGCTGAACACCGCCGAAGCCCGCGCCAGGTTTCTGCGCGAAGGACGTCTGGCGGCACTCGTCAGCCATCCCAACCTCGTCTACGTTTACGGCACCGAAGAAATCAACGATGTTCCCATCATCACGATGGAATTGATGACCGGCGGCACGCTTGAAGAGCTGCTCTGCCGCGAAGGTCCGATGCCGGTGACCAAGGCGGTCGATGCGATTCTGCAGATCATCGAAGGGCTCGAATCGGTCTGGACGGCCGGCGTTCTTCACCGCGACATCAAACCCTCCAACTGCTTCATCGCGCCGGACGGCACAGTAAAGGTCGGCGATTTTGGGCTATCGGTTTCAAGCCTGCCTACCGAGGATTCCAATCTCACGCGTGAAGATTGCTATATGGGGACCCCGGCCTACTGCTCGCCGGAGCAGATTCGCGGCGATCCGCTGGACGTGCGGTCCGACATCTATTCAGTCGGCGCGACTTTCTATTTCCTCTTAACGGGCCACGCGCCATTCGTGGGTACGAGCGTCGTCCGCTTGCTCAGCAAGGTGCTGGAGCGCCCGCCTGAATCGCCCTCAAAGCTGCGGCCCGAGATATCGCGCGAGCTGTCGAAGGTGGTCATGCGCTGCCTGGAGAAGCAGCCGACGTCGCGTTACGGCAGCTATATGGAGTTGCGCAACGCGCTGCTGCCTTTCAGCTCCACATCCGTCGGTTCCGCGACACTGGGATTACGGCTATTGGCCTTTGCCATCGACAGCATCGCGTACGGCGCGGTTGGCCTTGCGATCGCGCTGCTGGCGATGCGATCAGATTGGGCGTTCCTCAAGCGTATGGGCGCTCGCCCGAGCAACATGCTCTCCTTTTCCGTCTTCGAGATGCTATGGACGTGGGCTTATTTTTGCCTGAGCGAATATTTTTTGCGGGCAACGCCAGGCAAATCGTTATGCCATCTTCGAGTGATCAGCACGCGCACAAGGTTTACCTTTGTACAGGCGCTGGTGCGTTCGGGACTATTTGTGGTTCTCCCGGATATCCCTGCCTGGGCCCTGGTAGCGTTGGTTCCGGCAACCGCCGTGCATAGCGGCATGCATGATTTTCTAATGGGCCTGCCGCATTTGCTGTGTTTACTACTATTGTTCAGCACGATGCGCCGGTCGAACCGGTTTGCCGGGCTGCACGAGCTGCTCAGTTCCACGCGTGTGATTCGCACCGCGCGGTACCAGACGCGCCCGCGCGCCGCGGTTGCGGCTTCTATGCCTGAAGTCGATCCCGATGCGCCTAAGATCGGTCCCTATCTGACGCTCGGCCGCCTCGATTCGACCCCAAGCGATGAAATGTACCTTGGATATGACAGCCGGCTGCGAAGAACGGTATGGATTCGTCCCGCTCAACCACAGCAGGCTCCGGTCGAGGGGAACCTGCGTCGCATCTGCCGGCCCGGACGACTGCACTGGCTCAGCAGCCGCCGGCTTCCGGACGAAAACTGGGACGCATATGAGGCGGCGTCGGGGTCGGCTCTACTGACGCTTATCGCCAAGCCCCAGCCTTGGGCAGCGGTGCGTTATTGGCTCACCGACTTGGCCGAAGAGCTCAGCGCCGCTTCAAAGGATGGCACTTTCCCCAAAAATCTGTCGCTGGACCGAGTCTGGATCGACAGCGAAAACCGCGCGAAGCTGCTGGATTTTCCAGCACCGTTGCCGCCGACCATCGAGCGCTCCGCGCCACAACCCGTGCAGCCGGACAATCAACTCACCGAGTTTCAGCGCATCCGCAGCTTTCTGCGCGAGGTGGCTTCTTCAGCTTTGGAAGGAAGGGTCGTTAAATCGTCACAACCCGATCATTCGATCCGGATTCCGCTGCCACTGTCGGCGCGACAGCTTCTCAAAGACCTGCCCGAAAGCCCCGCGCCCGAGCCGTTGGTGGCAGACCTCCGCGCCGCTCTGCAGAAGCCGCCAGCCGTTTCCTCCCGCGCCCGTCTGGCGCTGGTCGCAGGCTGCCTGCTGTTTCCGGTCGTGATGACGATTGCCGTCCTCTGCGTTCAATATGTGGTCGAGCAATGGCATTCGATGTATCCCGACTTGGGGCCGTTGCAGGTTTTATTGAAGCGGCTCGACACGATGGAACAGAGCGATGTACCGCTCGGGCCAAATCGAAAAGCCGAGAAAGACGCAATCGAGGTTTACGTCGCAAGTCGGTTCCGAACGATGATTCTCGACCCGACCGTGTGGGACAGCCCATCGATTCAGACGGTGCTGACACCCGATGAGCAGCGGTTGGCCGAGGAATCGCTCGGCAAACATCCGCACGTCTCGTCAGAGGAAATGAATCGCGCGATGGCGCAGATTAAGCCGCTCATCGACGAGCTCAATCGCTGGCATGCGCCCAGTCCCACCTTGATGCTGGAAGCAGCAGCGGTTCTCGGTGGGACTGCGATCGTCTTCATCATGCTGCCCGCAATGGCGGCGGCGATGCTCTTTCGTGGCGGCATGCTTCTTCATTCGATGGACCTGGCAATCGTTGATCGAAAGGGAAGCCGCGCTTCAAGGCTGCGCATATTCGCCAGATCGTTCGTTACCTGGTCGCCGCTGCTGTTGCTGGAATTGCTGCTGGTGGAGCGATCGGCGCTGACATTTTGGGTGGGGTTGCCGCTGGCGGCGCTGCTGGTGGCGGGGGTGATCGTGCCGCTGTTTACGCCAAGCCGCGGACTCCAGGAGCGCCTGACCGGAACTTATCTTGTGCCGCAATAATCTTCAGTTGCATCGCGCGCCGTTCGGCGTTTTTGAATCTTGCCGGTAGGATCGACGTGCGATGGTCACACTCGAATCGATCCAGGCGGCAGCGAACCGCCTTAAGGACGTCATCTATCATAGTCCATGCCCCTATTCCCTGACGCTGAGCCGACTGTGCGGCTGTGACATCTATTGCAAACTCGATCATTTGCAGATGACCGGCTCCTTCAAAGAGCGCGGCGCGCGCAACAAGCTGGAGCTGCTTCCGAAGCCTCTGCGCGAGAAGGGAGTCATCGCTGCATCGGCAGGAAACCATGCACTGGCGCTGGCTTATCATGGGCAGTTGCTTGGGATTTCCGTAGTCGTGGTGATGCCCAAATGGGCGCCGCTGGTGAAGGTAAGTAACTGCCGAGGGTTTGGAGCTGAGGTGCTGCTGCAGGGCGAAAGCTTTGCCGATGCTTATGCGATTGCAAAGAAGATGAGCGCGGAAACGGGGCGCACATTCATTCCTGGATTCGACGACCCGGACATCATTGCCGGCGCGGGAACGATGGGCCTGGAGATTGTTGAGGATGTGCCGGATGTCGATGCGGTCGTCGTTCCAGTCGGGGGCGGCGGATTGCTGGCAGGGGTGGGCACCGCGATCAAAGCCCTTCGACCCACGGCACGCGTCATTGGTGTTGAATCGGTCAAGGCTCCGACCCTTTTGGCTTCAATGAAGGCCGGACAAATCACGCGGATCGATACGCAGCCGACATTGGCCGATGGATTGGCCGTCGCGGAATTGGGCAATGAATGTTTCGGGCCGATTCAGTATTCGATGGATGATCTGGTGATGGTGGATGAGCCGCAGGTGGCGCTGGCGATTCTTCGGCTCATGGAGCTGGAGAAGATGGTTGTCGAAGGAGCGGGGGCGGTCTCGCTGGCTGCGGTGATGAATCGCCCGCCAGGGCTGGCGGGGAAAAAAGTAGTGCTCTGTCTCACGGGCGGCAATATCGACGTGACGGTGATCAGCCGAATTATCGAGCGCGGACTTTCTTATGATGGGCGCCTCTGTCGCGTAATTGTTTATATCAGCGACCGCCCGGGATCATTGGCAGCACTGCTGACGCTTGTTGCACAGACCGAGGCAAGCATCAAGGAAGTCTCGCACGATCGGAGCTTCGGCCCAGCCGACGTTGCGCGCGTCAAAGTTTCCGTGATCATGGAAACGCGCGATCTCGAGCACATCCGTCAGATCCATCAGGCACTGAAGGAAAAGGGCGTGGAAATCGTCGATAGCTCACATGTACACCAGTCTTAGCAGTCACATTTCCTGACGAGAAAGTCTATGCCACAAAGCCGTTACGTTGCCGCGATCGACCAGGGCACCACAAGCTCGCGCTGCATTATCTTCGACCGATCCGGCCCCGTTTCGGTCGGCCAGAAAGAGCATCGGCAGATCTATCCCAGCCCCGGCTGGGTCGAGCATGATCCGATGGAGATCTGGCAGCGCACGCAGGAAGTGGTTGGCGAGGCGGTGAAATCGATTGACGTCGGCGATATCGCAGCGATCGGCATCACTAACCAGCGCGAAACAACCGTCATCTGGGATCCGCAGACCGGCCAGCCACTTCACAACGCAATCGTCTGGCAGGACACGCGCACGAAGGACCTGTGCGACAAGCTCGCAAAGGTTGGCGGCCAGGATCGATTCCGTTCCATCACCGGTCTCCCGCTGGCCACCTATTTCTCCGGCCCCAAATTGCAATGGCTTCTGGAGAACATGCCGGGGCTGCGCAAGTCGGCCGAATCGGGACGCGCGCTATTTGGCACGATCGATTCCTGGCTGATCTGGAACCTCACCGGCGGCCCCGATGGTGGCGCGCATGTCACCGATGTGACCAACGCCAGCCGGACGATGCTGATGAGTCTGCAGACGCTCGACTGGGATGAATCGATGCTGAAAATCTTTGGTATTCCGCGAGAAATGCTGCCTCGCATCGTGCCGTCGATAGATTCTAATGGATGGGGAACCACACGAAAAGACGGCCCGTTTCGAGCAGAAATTCCCGTCTGCGGCTGCCTGGGAGATCAGCAGGCCGCCCTTGTCGGCCAGACCTGCCTCAAGCCCGGTGAGTCAAAAAATACCTATGGCACCGGCTGTTTCATGCTGCTCAACACCGGAA